>CAZQOE010000001.1:0-19281 GCA_964594935.1 uncultured Rhodospirillaceae bacterium
ACAATGCGTCCGTGCTCAATGCCGTATCCTGCATTTCGCCCGCGTCGATCGTGCTGATGAGCTGCGCACACAAGAGGTTCTCAGTGAACTGGTCATAGATCTTGATGTCGCCGCGTCGATGCGCGCAAGGAACATCGTTGTAAACGATGTCGCTTTTTCAGGGTTCAGGACGGCGTTAATCTCGTAAGGCGAAAATTCGCAAGCCGTAACGGGCGGCAAACTGCGCGGCGCTAGCCACGGAATAAACGACAGCGTTTCGAGCTTCGGGGAAAGCGGGCATCCAACGGGGCGCAGTTCTGGGCCGTCGCTTTGCAACAATACAGAAGACTGATCGATTTCGTCCGAGAACTCGCCCTTGACTTCGATAAGATAAACTTCATCCCTTACGGGTTTTGCGGACGCCGGCACTTCGATGCCGTTCAGGCGAAAAACGCGTCGCGACAATGTTATGTCTCGATACGGCGCTTGAGCGGAATCGTCGTCCGCGACAAAGGTCACATGAAGGGGCTGATTGTCGTCGTTCCGGTACGCCGCCGCGTCGCCGACGCGCAACGCAAGAACGCCCGCGATGTCGCGGGTTTCTTTTCCGTTTGTGATTTTGCCCTTTCCGGCAAGCGCGTTGTTCATAGCCGCCGTTCGAAGCAAGGCCGCCGCGTCTTTTAGTTCTGGTCTGGTTTTTTTACGCAGCGCTTCGGCCATATCCACCATCGCCGCCAGAACGTCATCGGAAGACAGGGCGTCCGTCGCCGTCAGTGCGTTGAGAAGGGGAATTGTCCTCAACTTGCCGTTTTCATCCAGCATTTTTTTGATCCAGAACGCCGCGGCATTGGGGTCGGCAATGCGTTTAAAGGCAGCTGCAATGTGGGCTTCGGCAACGGCAGGTAGGGAAAGGGTGGCGCTTGTATCCGAAAAATAATGGAGGCTTGCCGGATCGACGGCATCCGCCGCCGCCAACGCGGCATAACCGGCAGCGCGCTCGGCGCGTTCTTTTTCGTCAACCCATGTGTTTGCAAGGCGTTGTTTTATCCATGAGATAGCCCTGTTCTTCGCCGGTTCGGCCTGTTTCAGCGTTGTGGGGCCGAGGACGGTCAACGCCGCTGCCGTATCTTCCATCGTGCTTTCGCTTCCGCGATAGGCCCCAAACCCGCCATCATTGTTTTGATGGCGGAGCATTTGCGCAAGCATCTTTTTCTCACGCGCCGCCGTAATGAAATCGGGCGCGATGCCTGCTTGATTCATCGTATCGCGCCACAGACGCAACACGTCGATGCTCAAGGCCAATTCGGCGGTCGTAAACGGCTGGGCATTAAAAGCATAGGTCAATAGTTCCGCCAACCCGTTCATCGGGCGACGCGAGATGAAAATTATTTTTTCTTTTCGCGTTTTCGATTGGTCGGAAAGCAGGGGCTGGTTCTGGGATACCAAAACGGTCTCCGCGCTTTTCAGAAAAGCGGTTTCGGGCAAAACGGACATCGGCCAGTTTTGAACAAGGCGCGGCGTATGCTTGCCTTTGACTTCAAGCCGGAGCTCTTTCGCACCCGTCGTCGCGCCGACAAGAGGAATCTCCAACGCGTTGCTTTGCTTGCCGTTGATCGTGATTTCCCCTTCGGAAAAGCCGTCAATCTTGAGGCCCGAAGAAGTCGTGAACGAGTAGCCGTAGGTTTCCTTGTTTGCGCCGTTGTTTTTAATGCCGAAAGTCAGCACGGTTGATTGGCCTTTACGCAAAATAAGGGCCGAAGGGTCGTCCGCCGAAACAAGCGCGGCATTCGTAAACGGAATTTTGGATGACGGCGCTTCGTTCTGCGCAAGAGAGGCGTTGATTGTCGCGCGATACAGGACGGCGTCCTTTTTATCCTTGTTCGGCACCGCAGCTTTAATGTCTAGGACGATTGTTTTGCCCCAATCTGCCGAGGGGAGGAAAGAGATGGTGTTGTTTCCCTTGGCGCGGAACTCGTGCACGACTTTTCGAATGCGCGTATCGGCGACAATCGCCGTCATCATCGCGGCTTCGGGTAAAAAGACGCGGGCTTGAACCTCGCGTCCGGGCTGCAAGGTCTTGGGCAGCGTTATAGCCAAAGGCAGGACGGGCGATGTCGAAGCGCCTGCCGAATCCCATCCGGCGCTGAAGGCCCTCCGCGCCAATACTTTCCCGTTAACGTCCAATATTTCCAATCTGTAATTTCCCGCGGCGACGGGCCATTCCAGAACGCTGCTCGCATCGGCTTTAATGGAAAGAGCGCCGCCGCCGATGGGGCGCAGTTGGGCTTCCGGCTTGTAATTCCAGCGCCCGCCATCCTGATACCAGTCAAAGCTGCGCCCTTCTTCATATACCTGATAAGAAAGACCGGAAACGTCGCGAGGTTTGCCGTCCGAAGAAATGCCAATAAGCGCGAAGCGCGCAAGCCCGTTTTGCGGAAAACGCGCGCCGACCATCAACGGCTTGACGCCGATGGCCATTTCCTCTGGCCTTAAGGGCACAACAAGAACCGGCGCGTCGGCAATGCCAGAGTCCGGAAGGGCAACAACTTTTATGGCGGCCTGATAAAGACCGTGTTCTTTCGGACGCGGCGGCAAGGGCAGGCGCAAAGAGGCGATTCCATCCAGATCAGTCAGGAAATCCTCAATCGGAACGTTCGTTTCCGGCAAATGCGTTTGGGTGCCGAAAATATAATCTTTCAGCCCGAAAAACGCCGGATCGATCTTTTGCCAGGCGACGAAAACGTGTCCTCCAGCCAACGGAACCGGTTTATTGGAGGCGGACACTGCTTTGATTGTCAAAGGGCACAGCCCGTCATTTGCCAAAACCTTATGCTCCGAACGAACTTCAAGCTTTGGCGCATCGGGGTTGGCGGTGACGCGCACTGTGGTTTCGGCCAAGGCGGTTCCATCCGTTTTTTGCCAGAGAAGAGACCAATCCCCCCCGAATGGGGGCGTAAGGAGAGTCAGTTTGGCAAAATCCGACGATGACGCCGGAACAGAAAGATCGGAGTAAATAAAATCGCCCCGCGATAGGCGGAGCATGCTCGGAGCTTTTAAAACAGAGTCTTTTTTGGGTAACCCCGGAGATAAAAAAACATCGACGGAATCAAAAGGCGCGGCAAAAAGGGAATCGACGCGCAGAAGGCTTAAGTCCGAATCCCCTGAAAGCGACGGCAGGTTTTCTATATCGGCAAAAGCGACGTTGCCCGCCTTATCCGTAGCAATAACGGCCGTGATCCTTGTTTTATCGTCGGGTTTGGACGGAGAAGAAATTACCCCGATGCCGTCCGCGCCGATCTTCGCCTCGGCAATTTGCTCAAAACTCCCGTTGAAGGCTCTTAGTTGAACGTTGTCTTTGGCTTTCGTCGCGCTGGAGGCAAAAACGCGAATTTCGTCATTATCACGCACGGCGCGAACGGAAAAGTCGGAACGAACAAACCACGCGGCGGCTAATGGAATAGGCGCAATATTGACCTGATCTTTTTCGTTCTTTCCGGCGTCCGCGACAATCAAATAAAGGCCGGGCTTCAAATCGGGGGTTTTTTCGCGCAAAGAAATTTGCTGTTCCGTGGTCGCGTTTACCGTCGGGTCGAAGGTTTCTTCTCCGCGCCAGATCGTCGTCCCTTTATCGCGGGCCAAGTAAGCGCTTTCGGACGGGGCAAGAGCCGTCAAAGCGCGGTCCTGCCAAACACGGGCCATCAGGGCGATATCCGTGACGTGATGGACGCTCAGGGTTGCGCGGGCGATGTTGATCGCGCGCAGGGTCAACGGCTTGTCATAGGAGCTGAATTCATTCACCCCGCCCGTTTCATTCGTAAAAACAAGGCCGGGGGCGCGGTTGGGGATCGCGAAGGACAAGGCATAAGGTTGTGCCCGTTTTTCGTTCTCCGATCCCCTCAATCCTTTGAGCGAAAGGCGATAAGCCGTGCCGTGTTCCAGCGGGAAAAGACATAACGATGAATCCGTCGCGACAATGTTGGGGGGCGTTACGCGTTTTCCGCCCGCTTCAAGCTTTAGTGCCGTCGTAAGCCGCCACGACGGAATCGATGCTACCGACCTGTTAAATTCGAGACAGAGCTCGGCATTTTCCGACTCTGCATTAACCGTCGATTTGACAACGCGCAGAGGTTCTTCATTCTGCGCAAAAGAAAGAGAAGGAAGGCAGATTGCGGCGGCAAGCGAACAACAAAAAAGAAAAGAGGAGCTTTTCATGACGAGCGACTTTCTAGCCCTTTAACGCCGAACGCGAAAGGATAAAAAGTGCTAGTTCTTCGCGGGACTTGCCGACGTGCTGTTCCGGTAATTGTTCAAAAATCCCCGAAACATATCAACTTGCGATAATTGAACCTGAGCCGCGGCCAGATCACGCAACTGCCCCATTTTTTCGGGCTGGGTCAGCATCGCAAAAGTGCTTTTTTGGGGCAACGAAGACATGCCTTCGCTGTAATCGATCGCCAGCTTGTCGAGGCTGGTCTGGTCGTTGGCAAGAGCAAAGGCGATAGAGGCGTTGATAAGCGCCGTGGCCTGTTCGGCGGACAACGCTTTGCCGCTCGGCGGCGGCGACCCCACCAGTTCCATGAGAATTTTGGCGGCGTCGCCCCATTTTTGACCGCGCATGGCGATGTCGGCGCGCAAAAGCGTCGCGCCTTCGCTTGAATTATCTTTAAGAAGCGCGATGGCTTCTTCGTCGCGGCGCAGCTCCGAAAGAGCCCGGGCTTTCAACAGGATGCCTTCATTTTGCCTTTCGCCTTGCAAGGCCGCGCCACCCATAAGATCAAGGGCGGTTATCGCTTCGTTCGGCTTATGGTCCAAGAGACGTATGGCGGCGAGGCGTAGAACGGCGCGCGTTTTATCCTCTCCCTGCAAGCGGTTCTTGGCCAGGTCTTCCAGAAGACTCGCCGCTTGATCAAGTAAATCAACGGCGACCAAGCGTTCGGATAAACTCAGCATCGTATCGTCGCCCTCTTTTCCCGAAGGCAGAAGATCCCGGTACTGATGATAAAGAGTCAGCGTGTCGAGCGGAGAAAGTTTCTTCGCTAAATTGCCGATGATGGCTTCGCGAAGCGTCGCCGTAATTTCGGTGCGGATGCCGGGGGTCAGGGGGCTTGACGGATAGAGCGTCGCCGCTTGCGACAGGGCGTTAATGCCCGATTTCACGTTTTTAGCCTGAATGTAAAATTGGCCGAGGCGGTGAAGAATATCGACTTCCAGATCGTCGCCGCGCCAGCCGAAACGCAAGGCTTCCAGCCGATCCGCCGCTTGCGCCGGCGTTAAGGAGCCGTTCGATACACCCAGATCGATCAACGAAAGTTCCGCGCGCACTTTATAAAGGCGGTCTTTGGAGTTCCGGGCCTCTTTCCAAGCTTCTTCGGCAGCTTCCGCACGCCCTGCTTTGGCGTTAACGGCGCCGCGCAAAAACGCCAGCGCAGGTTCGATGGATTCGGAATGCGGCGAGGCCGAGACGAAATTTAGCCAATCCGCCGCCTCATGGACCTGATCCGCCGCTAGCGCCGATTCGACAGCCAGGATAAAGAAGCGCGAAAAGAAAGGCTCCGGATATCCGGTCAAGATGTTTTGCTTGGTCGAAAATTTTTCTTCGGCTTGTTTCCACTCGCGCATCTGGGCCAAGGCCACAGCCTGCCACAAAATCACTTCGGGTTGGTCTGCAAGCGAGGGAATCGAAAGATCGTCCAGGCCTTCTTCGGAACGGTAGGCAAGGACCTTGGCCGCCCCGAGCAGGACCATAAAATCCCTGTGCGCGCGGAGATCGGGGACCTGTTTGACAAGCGTATTAAGCATGGAAACAGCTTCTTCTCCCTGACCCTTTGAAAAATAAAAACGCGCCAATTCCAATCGCGCGCGGTTGCGTTCGGTTTCCGGCACGTCGACAATCGTCTGTTGCAGCCTCTGGCGCGTCTGAGTGAACGTTTCCCCCGGCTTGCCCCCCCACGTCGTAAAATCGAAAAGGGATTTTCCCATCGCCAAGGCTTTCGTTTTTGCCGTCGATTGTTGCGAAGCGCCGGTGTCCGTCGTCCGCGACAACAAAAGCCCGCCTTCGGCCGTAATTTCCACTCCGTCCGAAACGGTACGCACCGTCACCTTATCGGTTAAGGGCTTGATTACAAGGCCTTGCGCCGCCGGCAGAATGGCAAAATCCGCCATACGCCGTTCGGCGTTGAAAGCCTCGCTTTGTGCCAAGGGAACAAGAACCAGATCGTCTCCCACGACAGGATCCGTCATGCGAATGGGGTCGGGGCCGTCGGGCAGGGGAAGGAGAAAACGCGCGCCCAAGGCAAAGTCCGGCTGGGCGACAAGAGATGTCGTGACGGGGGGCGTCTGTTGCTTTTTCGATAGATAGATTTTCCACGCCGTGCCGTCGAGCGTGGCATATAAAGAAGCGTTGGGCGGAGTCGCAAAGCGGTAGCCGGAGTTTTTCGGCAGATCGAACGCCTGAAGGTCGATTTGCGACGGAAGACCGTTTTCCAAAGCGCTCGGCGAGAGCGTCAATTTCTTATCAAAAATCACATAGCCAACATTGGCGCGAAGAAAAATCACCGCGCGCATTTTTGTGTGCGGATCGAGCGTAGCGACAAGAAGGGGATCGTCGCTCAAGGTAAAATTAAAAACGGGGCTTTTGGGAAGACGTGCCGGCGGCGGTTCGGGCGGCGGCGTCATCGCGACAGCGGCCACGGGCGCCGGAGACGGCGCAGCCAAAGGCGCCGGAGCTGAAGCCGGAACTGTTACGGGGGGCGTTGTTTCGGTCGGCGGGCTTTTGAAGGCTTCCTGCGGTTCTGCGCCGGCTGCGGGCGCGAGCGTCGGGGGGGCCGGTTCGGTATGGGCAGGCAACAGGGCTTGAGGTTCGGTCGTCGCAACGACTTTATTTTTTGCGGGTTCTGTTTTTGTCTCGGGTTTTTGTTTATCCGCTTTTAAGGGCAGGGCTTTGCCTTGGATATCGACGACAACCGCCGAGTCGTTTCCAAACGCTTTAAGCTTGGCACCGGAATTGACCATGAAAGAAACCGTAACGCGAGATCCTTCTTTTGCTTGAGCAAAACCGCGCGCGCGACTTAATGCGGAATTGATTGTTGAAGGGAACCTCATTGTCGCATCGGCTTCGAACGTTATCGAAACATTTTCGCCGTCATGACGGAGCTGAAATTTTACGCCTTTGGGCCAGTCGAAAACGACGCGGTCGAAATCCTCATGCGTTGCCGCGCGGACGGCAACCGTCGGCGCCGTTTCGGCATGCGCCAAGGTCCCGCCAAAGACGGCGAACGCCAGCAACGCAGGAAGGAGAATGTTTTTACGCATAAGGAGAGGGACTATGGAATCTGAGCGGGAACAGGAGGGTCTTGCGAGAATACGATAGGAGGAGGAAGAGTTCCAGAAGTTCCTCTACCGATTCCCTGTAAAAACCCTAGCACAAACAGGAGGAAGGAGAATACGGGGAGATTTGCATCCATAAGACGAAGTTTCGCCTTTGAGGGTGGATAAGGCCAAAAACGCCGATAGAAGTAATTTTTTCGTAACTTTCTTAGCCTATCATGAAAAGAATGAACAGCTCCGAGGACATATTAAACTATTGGTTTTATGAGGTCGGTCGCGACAAATGGTTCGCGAACGAAGAGGAGCTCGATTCGCAGATTCGGGAACGTTTTTTGCAAGAGTATGAAAAAGCCTCCCGGGGCGATTTGAAAAAATGGGAAGAAACTCCGGAGGGGACGTTGGCGCTTCTTCTTCTTCTCGACGAATTTCCGCGCCGCATGTTCCGCAACACGGCCCGCGCCTTTGATACCAGCGAAATGGCGATAGAGCTTGCGCGCGAAGGCATCATCAGACATTTCGACGATCGCATCGACAAACAATACAAGCTTCTCTTTTACCTGCCTTTTCTTAATTCTGAAAACATCGGCGATCAGCGTCTTGCGCTGTTTTACATTCGCGAACGCGTGAAGGACAACGATTGGCTTGAACAGGCCGAAAAGAATCACGAAACCGTTTTGCGTTACGGACGCTTTCCTCAGCGCGACGCTATTCTCGGCCGGCATCCGGACCTCGAGGAACAGGTTTAGCGGCGCTCTTATCCAAACAACGAACTATTAAGGATGGCCTCGAGATTTTTGGCCATCAGGCGCGCGATTTTTTCGCGTTCCTGGGGCATGCGGAGGGTTTTTTCGTCCTGCGGGTTCGATAAAAAGCCCGTTTCCACAAGCATCGACGGGACATCCGGCGCGCGAAGGACGACGAAATCGGCCGAACGGATGGGGTGCTCAAGCATGCGCCACTTGTTTTTCAGCCCCTTGATAAAAGTAGCCCGCGCATGCTGCGCCGTGTTGCGGGTCTGGCGGGCGGCCAAATCCATCAAAATCGCAGTGACTTCCTTGTCGGCGGGGGGCAAATCCATGCCGCCCATCAAATCGGCCTCGTTTTCATGATCGGCCAAATGCTTGGCAAAATCATCCGAAGCTTTTGCCGAAAGCGTATATATCGAGAGCCCCCGCGCGGCCCTATTGGGCGCGCTGTCGGCGTGGATGGATAAAAACAGATCGGCGCGGGCTTCTCGTCCCATACGTACGCGCTCTTCCAAGGGTAAGAACACGTCTTCATCGCGCGTCAATTTGACCGTAATACCATTGCATGAAGATAATGCATCCGCCATGCGCTTCGCGATATCCATGGTCACGTGTTTTTCATAAACGCCCGAACGGCTTATGGTTCCCGGATCCCGCCCGCCATGGCCAGGATCGAGCATCAGCAAACGCGGCGCGCGCGGCTTGTGCGAAGGCAAAGGCCTAACCGCAGCCGTGCCGGCCCAGACTTTCGAGCCGAGGGTCAGAAAAGAAGCCCCGACAAGCGATGCCATAAGGCTTGCTTTAAGAAATTTACGGCGGGAGAAAGGGAAATCGTTCATTTCACAAATAATTGTCGCTACGGTTCCGGGGACTTATACTACAAACAAAGAGCAATGAGAATCCCCCATGCACCTTGCCTTTATCGATTTTGTCTATGCCTATGATGCCAACCGCCCCGATTTGGACGAACCCTTGGGCGGGACGACTTCCGCTATCTGCTTTCTGGCGCGGGAAATGACGGAAGCGGGCGTTTCCTGCACGTTTTTCAACCGCGTGACAAGACCTCAAGGCGCTCACGGAATTAATAGCCTGCCTTTGCAGGCCTTGGCCGACGAAATCGGGCGAGGTGTTTACGACGCCTATATCTTCTGTGGCCGGTGGACCGAGGAATTGGTCGGGCTTGTTCGCGCGCATACCAAGGCGCCGCTTGTCGCGTGGATGCATGAAAGCGTTTTTGCGGCGCCGATGACGCCAGCGCTTGAGACTTTCGACGGCGTGGTTTTCGTCAGCGAATGGCAACAACGCATCAATCGAAGCGCGCTTAAGCCAAAATGGAAACAGGCCGTCATCCGCAACGCGATGAATCCGTCCGTGCTTCCTTCCTTTGCGGCAAACGAATCCATTCTTGGCGCAAAAACAAAACCGCCGGTTTTGCTTTTTTCCGGCACTTTTGTGCGCGGCGCGTTCCATATACCCCCGTTGCTCGATAAAATCCGCGAAACCCGGACAGATTTCAGCGTCGAAATGTTTTGTAACCTCGATCCTTCGCGCGATCCCGCATCCGACGCTGCCTATGTCAAGTGGCTGAAAAACCAAGGGAATATTACGCATGTTGGCATGGTCGGACAGAAAGAACTTATCGAAAAAATGCGACGGGCCGCGATCATGCTTATGCCCAATCCATGGCCCGAAACGTCGTGCATCGCGATGATCGAAGGTTTGGCGACGGGACTCGACGTTGTGGCAACCGCGCGCGCCGCATTGCCCGAAACGGCTTCGGAGTTTGCGCGGCTGGTTCCTATTTCCGAGCCCGACGAGCCCGTGCGTTTCGATATGCCCGTGGACATCGACGCTTTTGCTTCCGTTGTCTTGGAAGCTTTGCGGATGCGCGAAGAAAATCCGGACGCGCTTGAAGATCGCCTTCATCGCCAGGTCGAGTATTTCCACGCGCATTACCAATGGGCGCAGCGCGTCGCGCCGTGGGTGAAGTTTATTAAAAGCCTTTAGGCTTTTGGGTTGAACAACACGTCGACCGAAGGCTTGGCGTCGGCGATAAAAGCGTGCTCGTTGTGGATGTTCACGCGGTTTTCCGCGATCATGCGCAGCGCGGCGGGATAGGCTTTGTGTTCGGCATACAACACGCGCGCCGCGAGGGTGTCTTCGGTGTCTCCGTGAAGAACGGGAACGACGGCCTGCAGAATAATCGGGCCGTGATCCATCTCGGAACGGACAAAGTGAATTGTGACGCCCGTCACTTTGGCGTCGTAGTCCAAAACTTTCTTATGCGTGTCCACTCCCGGAAAGGCGGGAAGCAGGGATGGATGAATATTGACCAATCTGTCGCGCCAGCGTTCAGTAAACCATGCCGTCAGAAGGCGCATGAAGCCCGCGAGGCAGACAAGTTCGACGCCGTTTTCTTGAAGAAATTCGTCGATGGCGGCCTCGAAGCTTTGCCTGTCGATATATTTTTTGTGCGAGATAACGATCGTCGGGATGCTGGCTTCCCGCGCGTAGTCCAACCCCTTGGCATCCTCTTTATTCGAAACAACGCAAACGATTTTTGCCGGAAAACCGGGAGTCGCGCATGCCTTGATCAACGATTGAAGGTTGCTCCCCCGACCGGAAATAAGGACGCCGACTTTCAGCATGGCCAGTTCCTCCCGCAGTTTTCGATGATGACGATTTCTCCCGAAGGACGGGGTTCGACAATGCCGATGCGATAAACCTTTTCTCCGGCCTTTGTGAGAATGGCAGAGGCTTTGTCGGCCTGGTCGGGCGCGGTTACGACGGCCATGCCGATGCCGCAATTGAACGTGCGCGCCATTTCGCGCGCATCGATATTTCCGGCTTTGGCAAGCCAGCCGAAAACTGGCGGGACGGGCCATGTTTCCGCATCGAGACGCACGCCAATGCCTTCGGGCAGGACGCGCGGAATGTTATCAAGAAGCCCGCCGCCCGTAATATGCGCCATGGCTTTGACGGAGTCGGCTTTGATGGCTTCCAACATCGCGCGGACATAAATGCGCGTGGGCGTTAAAAGCGCGGCGCCCAGATTTTTCGACGTATCGAACGGCGCGGGCTTGTCGTAAGTAAGTTTTTCCTGGGCGACCAGTTTGCGCACCAGCGAAAATCCGTTGCTGTGTACGCCGCTCGACGCGAGGCCTAAAACGACGTCTCCGGCTATAACGTCCTGACGCGGCAATATGCGGTCGCGCTCAACCGCGCCGACGGAAAAGCCCGCCAGATCATAATCGCCTTTGCCGTACATGCCCGGCATTTCGGCTGTTTCTCCGCCGACAAGGGCACAACCGGCTTGCCTGCAGCCTTCGGCGATGCCCGCAATGACTTCGGCGGCGGCGGCGACATCCAGTTTGCTTGTCGCGAAATAATCGAGGAATAGCAAAGGCTCGGCGCCCTGCACGATCAGGTCGTTGACGCACATGGCGACCAGATCGATGCCGACCGTGTCGTGCTTCTTGGCGTCGATGGCGATTTTCAGTTTCGTGCCGACACCGTCCGTCGTGCTGACGATAATCGGGTCGCGGAAACCGGCAGCCTTCAGGTCGAACAAAGCCCCAAATCCGCCAAGCCCCGCGTCCGCGCCTTTGCGCGCCGTGGATTTGGCTAAGGGCTTGATTGTCTCAACCAAAGCGTCTCCGGCGTCGATATCGACGCCTGCTTCGGCATAAGCGCGTCCGGAAGATGAAAATTTGGGGTCTGACATTCGGGAATCGGGGTATGAGTTAAAGCTAAGATGGGGTAACATAAAAACAGATTCGACAAAATCAGATTCAAATGCTTAATGTTCCCGAAATTCGAACCCTGAATACCCGCCTTTCCATGCGTTTGACCTTCTTCATCATTTTGTCCCTGCTTTTGGGTCTGCCAAAGGCACAGGCTCAATCCGTGGCGGACAATCTTCCGCCTGTCGTCATTCAGGGCGAGACCTCGTCGCCGGCCCCCGCCGCCAATCCCTATACCGTGACGGACGTTAAAATCGATGTGACGGCGGATTCGGCGGCGCATGCGCGCGATCAGGCCCTGACTCAGGCGCAACGGAAAGCCTATGAGCAGCTTTGCGCGAGGCTTGAAGCCGACGGCGACGCAAAAAAACTGAGCGACGACGATATCGCCAGTCTCGTGCAGAGCTTCGAAGTGCAAAACGAACGCTTGTCGGCTGTCCGGTACATCGGGATTTACACCATTCACTTCAATCCGTCCGCCGTGCAAAGGGCGATAAGCGTTTCGTATGAACCTCCCGCCGCCGTCGAAGAGCCAACCCCTCCGCCCGTGTCATCATCCGCGCATGTATTTATAACGGTTCAGGCCGATTCTTTGCCGATTTGGACGCAGATTAAGCGCCGTTTGGGAGCCGTGCCGCAGGTAGTCAAAATCGACACGCTGACCCTCAAGCGCGGGCTTATCAACATCGATTTGTCGTTCAACGGTTCGATGGACGATTTGAAAACGGCGGTTGCCGACCAAGGGCTCGTCCTTCGCCAAAACGCCAACGGCGTTTTCGAGCTTTACGACGGCAGCATGGTCGCGCGGTGATTATTAAGTGCCGCCGCCAACCGCCAGCGCGCGTGCTGTGGCGCGTTGGTCCATCGTATGCCGGAAAACTAGTTGTCGGCCTGACGGAAAAAAACGAAATTTGCCGCGTCTCTTTTTTGCGCAATAAAAAGACAGCGGAAGTTATCGCCGGCTGGCGAAAGGAATGGCCGAAAACAGACTTTATTAGGGGAAAAAGCGCGGCGCATGTGACTAAAAAAGTGCTGCTTGTGGGAACGGATTTTCAATGCGCCGTCTGGCGCGCGCTGGCCAAAATTCCGTTCGGAAAAACGAAAACCTACGGTGATATTGCGCAGCAAATCGGAAGATCGAAAGCGGTGCGCGCCGTCGGCGGCGCGTGCGGGGTCAACCCTGTGCCGTTCTTCATTCCTTGCCACCGCGTTGTTGCGGCAAAAGGATTAGGCGGTTTTTCCGCAGGATTAGAGATAAAAATAGCCCTTTTAAGCAAAGAAAAGGCTTTGATTTTATAGCTATTGGAGAGGTTTTTGGGCTAATATCCCCCTATGTCTAAATCCAAGAAAACAGGCAAGAGAAACGGCGGGCTTGGCGATATCGTTTCGCGGCGGCGCGCTGCCGTTCGTGTCAAAGCCAAAAACACGCGCAGCGAATCCTCGCGCCAATGGCTGCAGCGCCATTTAAACGATCCTTACGTCGCGGCGGCGCAGGAAGAAGGCTACCGCTCGCGCGCGGCCTTCAAGCTTTTGCAAATCGACGAAAAATTCAAAATCCTGAGGCCGGGCCTGCGCGTTATCGATTTAGGAGCGGCGCCAGGCGGCTGGACGCAGGTGACGGTCAAGGCTATCGGGAAGAAAAAAGGAAGCAAACTGGTGGCGCTCGATATTTTGCCGATGCAGGCGGTCGAAGGCGCGGCCTTTATACAAATGGATTTTATGGCCGACGACGCGCCGGAAAAATTGAAGGAACTTCTGGGAGGCCCGGCAGATTTGGTGCTCAGCGACATGGCGCCCAATACCACCGGCCATGCGGGAACGGATCACATCCGCGTCATGGCGCTGGCCGAAATGGCCGCGCATTTTGCCATCGATATTCTTGCGCCGGGCGGAGCCTTTGTGTGCAAATTCTTCCAAGGCGGGGCAGAGCGCGACGTTTTGAATTTATTGAAAGAGCATTTTGCCAAAACGAAGCACGCCAAGCCGCCGGCAAGCCGGTCAGAATCGTCTGAAACGTATTTGGTCGCTCAGGGTTTCAAAAAACAATGATGCGAATTCTCCTTTTGCTCTTGCTGTTGGCGACAACGCCGTTCACGTCTTCTTATGCGCAAGAAGATGACAACGGCTCGCACATTTCATTTATCCGCGACGCCGAAATCGAAAATTATCTGCGAAGCCTCGCGACCCCCATTTACCGTGCCGCCGACATCGACCCCAAAAGCGTGACGATCGTTATTGTTCAAAGCAGCGCCGTGAACGCGTTCGTAGCCGAGGGAATGAACGAATTTTTCTATACCGGCCTGCTTCAGTTTGCCGACAGTCCCGAGCAACTGGCGGGTGTTATCGCCCACGAAACGGGGCATATCTCGGGCGGCCATCTTATTCGCGGCAGGGAGGAAATGCGCAACGCTTCGGCCGAAGCCATACTGGGCATGATTTTATCCGTTGCAGCAGGGGCCGTCAGCGGCAACGCCGATATTACGGCCGGCGGGGTTGCGGGAAGCACGCACCTCGCCGCGCGCAAGTTCATGAGCTTCAGCCGCGCGCAGGAAGCCTCGGCGGATTCGGCGGCGATGGGCTTTCTCGACCGCGCTAAAATCTCGACGCGCGGCATGACCGAATTTATTCAAAAGCTTGCGGGGCAGGAAATGCTGCCCAAAGACAGGCAGGACGAATACGTTCGCACGCATCCTCTGACGCAGGACCGCATAGGCGCCGTCGAAAGGCATTTGGAAAGCTCTTCGGAAAAAAACGACAAGCTTCCCGAAAAATTTTACGTCATGCACGAAAGGATGAAAGCCAAGCTGATGGGCTTTTTGCAGCCCGAGGTGGCCTTGCTTCGTTATACCGACGGCGACGCGCGCCTTTCGGCGCGTTATGCGCGGGCGATCGCGCTTTACCGCACGGGGCAGGCGGACCGCGCGCTTGCGATTGTCGACGGGCTTATCAAGCAAGAGCCGACCAATCCGTTTTTTTACGAGCTGAAAGGCCAGATCCAGTTCGAAAACGGCCGCATCGAGGACTCCATCGGCAATTACAAACGCGCGAACGAACTGCTGCCGGACTCGGCGCTTTTGCAGCAGGCGTACGGTCACGCTTTGCTGGAAAGCAAGGATCAGGAAAAAGGCCGGTCGCGGCTTGATCTTGCCATCCAACACTTGCTGGAATCAAACCGCCTTGAAGACCGTACGCCGATGACATGGCGTTATCTGGCGCTGGCGTGGGGGCGCAAGGCCGAGGTGACGAAAGACGCCAGTTACGAAGCCATGGCGACTTATGCCTTGGCCGAACAAGCGGCGGCAGAGGGTAACGAAAAGACGGCGGGTCGGTTGGCGGGCCGCGCCATGAAAGGATTGCCCAAGGGCTCGGCCTATTGGCTGCGCGCGCAGGACATCAAGCTTTCCTCGGCCGCGGAAGAAGAAGAGAAGAAGAAACGCGAGTAAATACGGGCTTTTCCGAAAGGGAAAATCCCCTACACAAACAAAAACACCTATGATAGAAAGCGCCTCTTGTTGGGGGATCGTCTAGCGGTAGGACAACAGACTCTGACTCTGTTTACCGTGGTTCGAATCCACGTCCCCCAGCCAACAAAAAAGGCTCCCATAAGGGAGCCTTTTTTGTTGGTTCGTGGTGACAGTCGGGGAAAATCGCCGGTTCGACAATTTTTAGGAGCGCCAAGCTTAAAAGGCGAAGGCGCGACTAAAAAATTGCCACTTTGCGAGCCACGCCGTAGCGCAGCGAGGGCGGGCGCTGCAAAGAAATCCACGTCCCCCAGCCACCCCACTTCCTGCAGTCGATAGTCTTTTTTTGCGATTCGGCAAAAACCAAATGATTTCACAATCATGGGGCAACCCTGTGGATTGTTGGCGAATCGGCATAATTGCGTTTACGGAACAATTAAAAATCTCTAAAGAGGATTCTCTTTTCTGAGAATCGCTTATCCGAGTCGCGTTCCGATATTTTTCTTCACTCTCAACCTGGAGCATCTTCATGCGTAAAACGTTAAAGTCCAATTTGTGCATTGCCGCTTCCGTTCTGGCTCTTTCTTTAGGGATGGGCGCCCCCGCGTTTGCCCAAGAAACCGCGCCGACGCTGCAGGCCCTGCAGGATCAGATCAACACGTTGCAAAAACAACTTGCTCAGCTTCAGGCCGCGCAGACGAAGAGCGCGAAGGAAGCCACCGCGAAAGAAGCGAAAGCGACAAAGGCAACAGTTGCAACAACCAGCAACGCCGTGACCGTTGACGAGAAAGGCGCGTTCAAGCTCCCGAACGGAACGACGATCAAGTTAGGCGGTTATGTGAAGCTCGACGTGCTTCATGATTTGTCTGAGCGTCCGGCGCTGTTGTCTTCCGCCGACTCGGCGGGTTCGGACTACCCCATTTTTTCTCAAATTCCGACAAGCGCCGACACAAACGTTTACGGTCGCCGCAAAGGATCGACGCGCATCGATGCCCGTCAGACCCGCCTTGTTGTGGCATCCAGCACGCCGACGTCGTACGGCCCGTTTGAAACGTATATCGAAACGGACTTCTTCGGAAATTCACCGGCCTATTCAGCCTTGGCGACCAATTCCTACGGCCTTCGCCTTCGCAGGGCTTACGGGACGTTCTACGGCTTTACGGTCGGTCAAAACTGGACGACGTTCTTGGATGTAGCCGCAGTGCCCGAAACGCTGGACATCACAGGCCCTGCGGGCGCGGCGTCGATACGCCAAGCCCAGATACGCTACACCTATGACTTCGGCAACGGCCATTCATTGACGGCGGCGATCGAAAATCCGGAAACGGATGTTACGACAACGGCCAACTCTATGGCGTCGACGGTCATCAACCATTATCCGGACGTCATCGGCGTTTGGAAATATCAAAGCGACTGGGGCCATATCAATGCGCGCGCCCTTGTGCGCAATCTTGCCGTCAAGAATAATCCCGGCAGCGCCGTTGTTGAGGACAATAAATGGGGTTATGGCGTTGCCGCGTCCGGAAAGTGGAAGCCTTTCCTGGGCGAAAAGGAAGCCTATGCGAAAGACAATTTGCTTCTCTCGGTCGGCGGCGGCACCGGCATCGGCCGTTATATAGCCGAAGCTGCCGGATTAGCCGGCATTCTGACCGCGAGCAACGACATCGATCTTTTGACCACATGGGGCGGCTATGCGGGCTATCAGCATTTCTGGACGGATGCTTTGCGCTCAAGCGTGGCTTACGGACATAGCCAGACAGACCAAAACGCGCTTATGGCCGCCGCTGCCCAAAAGAGCGCGGACTCGGTTCATGCCAACCTGATCTGGAGCCCGATCCCCAGCATGGATGTCGGTTTTGAATACATCTGGGGCCATCGCACGGTTCATAACGACGCGAAGGGCTATATGAACCGCCTGCAAGCGAGTGCGACATACCGCTTCTGATTTTAGAAACACATAGGTTGTGAAGAAAATCTGCCGGCGAAAGTTTTCTCCGGCAGATTTTTATTTGAAGGCGTATCCAAAATTCGCCGTTCGCCTCGCCCGTAACGGACGAAAGGATTCTTTGGCTTTCGTGTCCTTGCCTTTTCGAGATTCCTTTAGAGCCCCAGCAAGAGGCTCAAGAGTGCGGAAATGCGTCACGCCCAGTTCATTCCATTCGGCTTCGCGAAGCTGCATGGCCGCTTCCGTTCCGCCGGTTCCCGTGATGGCGACGAAATTGACCGTGCAGCCGATGCCGTTTTTATCGAAAATATTTTGAAGGGCTTTTGAAGCCTCATAATCGGCCCGCTGATCGCCGACGAAGATAAACACCGGTTTTTCTCCCGGCGCAGATGCGGCATTGCGGGGCAATAATTCTTCTCCCGCTGCGGCGCGAAACAGGGCGATCCGAAGCGCCGCCATAGCCAGCATATCGGCGGAAGGTTTTCCTTTAAGCGCCACTTTTCCTGCAGAATCCGATGTCTTATTCTCAAGAATGGCTTGCCCCAAGGCGTCAATTTCCAGCAGTTTGGAAAGGACGGGCCTGTCGGAATACATCACGTCCGTGAAGCGCCTTTCCGCGGCGGTTTCGACAATGCGCTTCGTGTGTTGTGCGACAAGTTTGTTTTCAGCGTTTGTACAGGCGATAACGGGAACGCCAGCTTCGCGGGACGCGCGCAGCAAATCACGGCTTCCTTCGGCGGCAAGCCCATGTATTTCTTCTTTATACGCTTCGGGGTTCTTTATAAATTTATCGAGAGTCTTGCAGAACTCCTTCAGGCAAAGCGTCTCAATGTTTTTGTCGAGCTCGCCAGAGAAAGGGCTTAAGGCCTCTTTCAGGTCTTTTTGGTTCCAAATCTTTTTAAACGCGAAACTTCCGGCCTTTTGCGCCGCCTTAAAAAGCCGTTCCGGCTTGATCAGATCTTCCGGCAAACCGTGCTCTTTGAGGGCGCGGGACATAATTTCGACGCGCAAAGCGGAATCGACCAAGGTTCCGTCAAGATCGACGAAGATTCCGCGCACTTGTCCCGTCTTGATTTGATCAAGAAGAACTTCTTCCCCCGGCGGGTTTTTGATTGCTGCTTTCACTTTCATAATAAAAATAATAAAAATTATGGCCCTAACATAAGTTCCCATAGTACAGGTCAATAGTTTACATTAAGTTGCTTTCCTACCTTAATATTTTCAAAATATGAGAGCCCTTCGCAGACAAATGCTGCAGCAAAAAGTGCAGCAATTCTGTCGGAGGCCGCAATAAAAACACTTGAATTTTCCGTTCCGAAGTGCAAAAGGTTAACAACAAATTAACCAAACGCGGGTCGTGCCATGAGCGGAAATTCAAACGAATCGGTTGTTATTAAGAAATACGCCAATCGCCGCCTGTATAACACGGCGACCAGCACCTATGTAACCCTGGGCAACCTTGGCGAAATGGTCAAGGGTGGCGTCGAATTCAACGTTTACGACGCCAAGAGCAACGAGGACATCACGCGCTCCGTATTGGCCCAAATCATCGTCGAGGAAGAAGGCAAAACCGGTCAGAACCTCCTGCCCATCAGCTTTTTGCGCCGCCTGATCGGCTTTTACGGCGACAACATGCAATGGCTTGTGCCCAAGTATCTCGAGCACAGCCTGCAATCGCTGACAAAAAATCAGGAGCAGATTCGCGACTATTTCCAGAAAACATTCGGCAACATGTTCCCGTTCAACAGCACGCTTGAACAAATGAGCAAGCAAAACATGGCGATGTTCGAAAGCACCATGCAAATGTTTTCGCCCCAGATGTTTTCTCCTTTCGGTGTCATGGGCGCCAAGACCGATAAGGACAGCGCATCGTCATACGCACCGTCGCAATGCAGCATTACCGCTAAAAAGCCGATCGCCGAGACCTCGTCCGCAGCGACTATTTCCGAGATTCATGCCAAGCCCAAGGAAAAGGCTAGGGATACGGAAATCTCCGCCGCCTCGATGAAAAAAAAACTAACCGCGGTGCCAACGCCCGAAACAACAAACAGCATCCTTGGCGAGGTGTTGGAACTGAAAGA
>CAZQOE010000001.1:19291-36198 GCA_964594935.1 uncultured Rhodospirillaceae bacterium
ACAACAAAAGCAGCGTCGGCCAAGGCCGTCTCCGGCGAAGAAGTTCAAAATAAGATCGCCGCTTTGCAGCGCCAGCTTTCCGAATTAGCGAGAAACAAAGCGTAAATGAATCCTTTAGATTTAAAGAGGGGGTGGGAAGAAGTTCCTATCCCCTTCTTTGTCTTTGCCTGTTTTTCAAAAACAACGCCTTTAGCTTTCTTTCAACCCTTTGCCTTTTCACGATATTTTAACCGTTTCATTAGGTATTTCTTCATAGAATTTCGTCTAGGATATAGGTTCGTACAACCAGAATACCTTCAACGCGCACAAGTAGATGTTCGAGATTTTTGAAGAGTCTGTCGCGGCGCTGATGACCAGTTTGCATCAGCCGATTGAGTCGTTTATCCATTTGGAGACGGCTGACGACGGCGTGACTCTGGCCGCCAGCGACGGGTCTTTGGTCAGCATCATCAAGCAGCATGGCGCGCGGCAGATTATCGGTGACGCCGAATATCAATGGATTATCGATCAGGCGACCCTCAAACTCGGCGCGCGTTTTGACCGCGTCGGCTATGCCATGCAGATCTACTTTATGCGCGACCCGTCTTCGGCCGAGCAGGATATCGATACCGTCATCAACAATAACCGCAGCGCCATGCGCGCGGCGGACCTCGATTTAGGGGATCTACTCAACGAGCGCCGTCGCCATCTGGCAAAGTTTATGGCGCACGAGGATATTTATTTTGCCCTTTGGACGCGTCCGTCCGCGCTCAGCAAGGCCGAACTTGCCGAGGCGCTCAAGCAAAGGGGCGTAAAAAAGTGGGTTAAGGCTCCGAACGCACAGTTTCCGATGCTCGGGCTTGAAGCCCTCAGGACGCGCCATAAAACCTACGTTTCCTCTATCATGAGCGCGCTTCAAGAGCTCGGCATGAAAGCCCAGCTTATGACGACGCACGAAGGATTGGCGGCAGTAAGGTCAAGCCTTTATCCGCAGCTCGGGCATAAAGACTGGCGCGCCAACCTTCCCGGGGACCCGATGCTTCCCCGCGCGCCGCAGCACGGGGACACAGATGCTTCCGATGTTCTGTGGCCGCCTTTGCGCCGCCAGTTGTGCGCCGAGGACGGCGCGGTCGTCTCGGGCAATATTGTGCGCATCGGTACTCTTTTGTGGGGCGGCGTCGATCTGACGTTGGCTCCGTCCGAACCTTCGCCCTTCCCCCAGCTTCTTGCCCGCCTGATCGACAATGACGTTCCGTTCCGCATGTCGTTTTTGATCGAAAGCGGCGGCACGCATGGAACGGCTTTCCGCGCTTTCGCGGCGGGCGTTCTTGGTTTCACCAACCAAGTCAATAAACAGATTCGCGAATCCTTGCTTGCTCTGCAAAAACTATCGCAAAGCGAACCTGTCGTTAAAATGCGCGTATCGTTTTCGACGTTTGCGCCGCATACCAATCGCAAGCTTCTTGAAACTCGCCTGGGCGCTTTGACGCAGGCCGTCGAATCGTGGGGATATTGCCAGGCATCGTCGTCGGGTGGAGATCCTCTTGATGTCGTGATGTCGTCCGCCTTGGGCATCGCGTGCGGTTCGACGGCGCCGCCCGTCGTCATGCCTTTCCATGAAACCGTCAAATTGCTGCCGTGGCAGCGAGGTTCTTCGCCGTTTAACGAAGGGTCCGTCATTTTCCGCACGCCGGACGGAAGAATATGGCCGTATCAGTCCGGCACGGCTTTGACGTCTTTGTGGTTCGATCTGATATTCGCGCAGCCGGGCGCAGGTAAATCGGTTTTGATGAACGCGCTTAACCTCGGCACCATTTTGTCGGCAGGCATGTCCCATTTGCCGTATGTGGCCATTCTCGATATCGGACCCTCGTCGTCGGGGTTGATTTCGCTTGTTCGCGACGCGTTGCCGCTTGAACGTCGCCACGAGGTCTTGCACGTCAAGCTGCGCATGACGCCCGATTACGCCATCAATCCTTTCGATACGCAGCTTGGCTGTCGCTTCCCCTTGCCGGAAGAGCGCTCTTACTTGACCGAGCTTTTGACGCTGTTGTGCACGTCTCCGGGACAGGCGGAAGTTTACGACGGCATGATGCAGCTCGTTGGCCTTTGCATCGACGAAATGTACCGCTGGCGCGATGATGCCGGCGCGAATGCCGAACCGCGTCCTTACCTTGTGCGCATCGAACCCGAAGTCGATGAGGCTTTATCCAAGTATAACGTTCACTTGCCCACGGATCCTTATTGGTGGGACGTCGTAGACGCCTTGTTCGAAAAAGGCGCCCATCACGCGGCGATGTTGGCCCAGCGTCATGCCGCGCCGACGTTGGTGGATGCCGTTACGGCAGCGCGCCGGCCGCAAATACGCGCCTTGCTCGAAGAAACGCAAATAGGAGCCTCGGCCGAAAATATCATTCATGCCTTCGAGCGCATGATCGCTTCGGCTATCCGCGAATTTCCCATTTTGGCCTCGGTCACGCGGTTCGACGTCGGCGGCGCGCGCGTCGTCGCCATCGATCTTCAGGACGTGTCGCCGCAAGGCGATGCCAACGCGGACCGGCAGACCGCCATCATGTACATGCTGGCGCGCCACGTCATGGTGCGCACATGGTGGCTCGGCACGGACATGTTGCGTTCGGTTCCCGAAAAATACCGCGCCTATCATGAAGTGCGCATCCGCGACATCCGCGAAACGCCCAAACGCATCTGCTTCGACGAATTTCACCGCACAAGCGGAAGCGCGGCGGTGCGCGCTCAGGTCATCCGCGACGTCCGCGAAGGACGCAAATGGGGCGTTCAGATCGTCCTTGCTTCGCAGCTTTTGGGCGACTTTACGAAAGACATGGTCGATCTTGCCACGGGCGTCTGGATATGCGGCACGGCCGTGTCCGACCGCGCGATTGCCGACACCGCGCAAGTCTTCGGCCTGTCCGATACCGCAAAATGGGTCATGCGTTATAAACTGACGGGCCCAAGGCCCACGGGCGCCCCCGTCCTTCTGCTGCTTTCCACCAACGAAGGCCGCTATGAACAACACTTGGTCAATACGCTGGGGCCCATCGAGCTTTGGGCGCTTTCGACCTCGGTCGAAGACGTCATGCTCAGGAATGCGTTATATCAAGGTCTTGGCGCTTCGGTGGCGCGTCAGGTTCTGGCCAAATATTTTCCGGGCGGTTCGGCGCGGCAAGAAGTTCGCCGCCGCGTGATCATGCATACCGAAAAAGGCGAAGTCGAATCCAGCGCGACATCGGTCGTCATTCAAGAAATGGCCGAGGAACTCATTAAATATACGCGCGAAGACCCATCTAAGCTCATGGCCCAGACCTGATTAAGGTTAACAAAATTTTTGTGGATTAGATCCCTGCTTTCGTAGAGATGCGCATTTTCCTAAGCGTGCCAGCGCCTAAAGGCTCATCACGCTAAGGAAAATTGCTAATTAGTTTCGCGTTTATTTGTTAGAATACCCCGATGAAAAAAGCTTATGTCACAGCTCCGAAAATGGGCGGCAAGAAATTAGCCACGGTTCTTATCGACCTGAACAACCCCGCTAATTTGCCCTATTACCAATCGGCTCTTAAAAAAGGCGAGTCGCTTTCGGAAACGCATGTCTGCAAAGATTGCGGTAAACACGTCAAGCTCGTCGGTAAAGAATCCGCCAATGGCAAAGGACCCCAACTCGAATTCGAGCACGCGGACCCGAAATCCGAAAAATTATGCCCCGCCTCTTTTGCTGCCAGCGTGCATTGGGATCCCGTTTATTCCCACAACAATTTTGATGCGCGCGAAAAAGGCCGCAACAAAGCGATGTGGGAACAATGGAAAAGCCGCAACCGGGGAGAATTGAACGGCATCATCCATACGCTTGAAGGAAGAAATGCCTCGGAAAACAGAAAAGCCCTTATTGCGGAGCGCTTTCGTGATAGTGAGGCGATGATTATGCCCATGATCGGCCTTAATCCTAGAATTGCCTTAGCCGTGATAGCCGTGGGAATTGGAAGAGTTCACACCCAATGGCCGGGTGGCCGCGAAATTCCCGTCCAGTTTAAGTGGGCGGGACAAAGCCAAACGTTCATCGCAAAGGACAGGGACGGCAAAGAACATAAACAATTCGTTCCGGGAAATAAGGTCGTATTGTGCATTGATGGGAATTCAAACAGACTTTTTTTTCCGAAAAGAGGCAACACTCCCATTTATATCCAGGTCTTCCCCGAAACCGCTTCTGACCCAAGAGCTTCGATGGCCAAAGGGCAAAGCACATTTCCCAATTGTGCGCCGGGTTGATCCCTCTTGCTTTTTCCCCTTTTTCAGGCCATCAAAAACCCTCGTTTTCAGGAAAGATAACTTATGCGCGCCGAAATCATCACAGCCATAGCCGACATCGAGAAATCGCTGACTCTGCTAAGGAGGCATCTTTGACTACGACAAAGCGGTCGCGCGCCTTGATGAACTGAACAGCTTCGCCGAAAACCCCGAACTCTGGAACGATTCCGCCCGCGCGCAAAAAATCATGCGCGAACGCACGCAGCTTGATCAGGCGCTGACGGGCTACCGCGACATTGTCAAAGGCCTTTCCGATAACGCCGAAATGATCAAAATGGCTGAAGCCGAAGGCGACGCGCCGATGGTGACCGAAGCCGAAAACGCGATTTTCGCCTTGCGTAAGGTCGCCGCGCAGCGCGAACTCGAAAGCCTGCTTTCGGGGGAAGCGGACGCAAACGACTGCTATCTCGAAATCAACGCAGGGGCAGGAGGCACCGAAGCGCAGGATTGGGCGCAAATGCTGCTTCGCATGTATATCCGCTGGGCCGAACAGCATGGATACAAGGTCACATGGCTCGATGAAAGCGCGGGCGAAGAAGCGGGCATCAAATCGGCGACGATCCAGATAACGGGCCCTAACGCCTACGGCTGGCTCAAGACGGAATCGGGTGTGCACCGGCTCGTGCGCATCAGCCCTTACGATTCGAACGCGCGCCGCCACACGAGCTTCGCCAGCGCGTCCGTGACGCCCGTCGTCGACGAAAACGTGCCCATCGAAATCAAGGATGTCGATTTGAAGGTCGATACCTTCCGCTCATCGGGGGCAGGGGGGCAGCACGTCAACAAAACCGAAAGTGCGGTGCGCTTCACCCATATTCCGACGGGCATCATCGTCGCGTGCCAGCAGGAACGCTCACAACATAAAAATCGCGCCAAGGCGATGGAGATGTTGCGCGCGAAACTTTATGAGCGCGAACTGAAAATTCGCGAAGCGGCTGCCGCCGACATCGAAGCGCAAAAAAGCGAAATCGGCTGGGGGCACCAGATACGTTCTTATGTGTTGCAGCCTTATCAGATGGTCAAAGACGCCCGCACGGGCGCCGAAACAAGCCAGGCAGGGGCCGTTCTGGACGGCGACATTGATATGTTTTTACGCGCATCATTAGCAAGTAGAATAAAGGGCCACGTGGAGTAATTATGCCGCGCATCGTTATCACAGGTCTTGGTGTCGTATCCCCCATCGGCAACAATGTCGGTGATTTCAAGTCCAATTTATTTGCGGGCAGGGGCGGCATCGGCACAATAACTTTCCCTTATCGCGGCAAGGAAATCCGTTTTCCGGCGGCGGAAGTCAAAAATTTCAATATCGAAGACATCATGGACGCGAAAAAGGCGGCGCTGCTCGATCGCTTTTCGCAACTTGCCGTCTGTGCCGCGCAACAAGCGTTCAAGGACTCCGGCCTAACGCCGCCGCTGGAAGAATCCGAACGCACGGGCGTCATTATTGGCACCGGCGTCGGCGGGCAAAATACGCTTGAAGAATCCTATCACAAATTATTGGATGCCGACGGCCCGGGGCGCGTGCATCCGTTCACCATTCCGCGCCTGATGGTCAACGCGGCCTCCAGCCATGTGAGCATGAACCTCGGTCTGACAGGGCCCGGGTTTACGGTCGCAAGCGCCTGCGCTTCGGCTATTCACGCGATGGGCGTCGCTTTGTCGATGCTACGGTCGGGCCTTATCGACCGAGTTATTACAGGCGGCGCGGAATCTTGCCTGACGTTCGGTACGCTCAAAGGCTGGGAGGCTTTGCGCGTCATGTCCCCCGACGTTTGCCGACCTTTTTCCGCCGGTCGCGCGGGAATGGTTTTGGGCGAAGGCGCCGCGATGTTTGTTCTTGAAACCGTCGAATCCGCCCAAAGGCGCGGCGCAAAAATATACGCCGAATTTGCGGGCTTCGGCATGAGTTCAGACGCCAAGGAAATTACAACGCCGGATGCTGACGGTGCGTCGCGCGCCGTCGTCAATTGCCTTCGCGATGCGGGGCTTAAGCCGGAAGACATTGATTATATAAACGCCCACGGCACGGGCACGCGCATCAACGACGCGACCGAAACGGCCGCTGTTAAAAAGGCGCTCGGCGACCATGCAAAAAAAATCGCGATGTCATCGAGTAAATCGCTTTTCGGGCATGCCCTTGGCGCGGCGGGTGCCTTGGAAATGTTCGCAACCATACTGGCTGTGCGCGAAGACATGGCGCCGCCGACCATCAATTATCAGGGGCCGGATCCCGACTGCGACATCGATTGCGTGCCGAATCAGGCGCGGAAAATGCCGATACGCGTCGCACTTAACAATTCGTTTGCTTTCGGGGGACTGAACGCTTCCGTGGCCGTAAAAAAGTTTATCTAGCCCGAGACGCCTGAGTCAAAGGCGCGTTCATTTTCATAAAGAAGTCGTTTGTCGGAAGGTTTTGCTTCACAGGCGCCGCTTCGCCGGCAAGCTTCGGCGTCTTGGCCTTGACGGGTTGCTTTTTAATTGCCCGTTCCTTGACGGGGATTTTTTCCTCGTAATACATTTTTAAAGCGGCCGCGATGGCCTCGGCGTTGGGGTGTTCACCCTGACGAAGATCGCTCAGGGATGCCGTCATCTCGACTTCAATGAAAGCGCCGCCTTCCTCGACTTTTGCCCGATGAATCATCTTGGCGACAAGCGCAGGGCGGCGAACTTTTTTGCCGTTCGAACCGACGCTGGGCAAAACTTCCAACGTTGCGCCCGCATACTCATAAAGATCGAAATCTTTCGGAAAACCGTTGTCGCCAAGCATTCTTGGTGCGTTTTCAGGATGCATGACGCAAACTGGTTTCTTCGAGGGAACTGCGTCCATTTCTTTTGAAGGAGATCTCTCTTCCTTCATTCCGTAATTCGGATATATGATGCGAAAGAAAAACATAATAAATTCCGTAAAATAACTCATACCTCTATAATGCCCAGTTTAAGACAAGATGATTAAAATTTTACTTAATAACAGGGCAAGTTTAGGACATATTTTTATTATTTATAATCAATCAGTTATCGCCCATTTTATGGTGTATAAAAAGTAAAGTTTTTTGAGAACCCCAGTCAACGTTGCCTTCAACGCGTGCGACCTCGTTTCCCTGCGGATCGATAAGCAAAGTCGCGGGCAATCCGCGCAAAGAAAAAGCAGGCATGGCGCGTTGCGCTGTGTCGATAGCGACCGGAAGATGTTTTATGTTTCGGCCGCGGTAAAAGGCTTCCACGATTCCGTCGCCCGCATTTTCCGATAAGGGAACGACAACCAGTCTTCGCGTGTCGAAGCGCGCTTGCAATGCATCCAGCGCGGGCATTTCTTCCGCACACGGCGGGCACCATGTCGCCCAGACGTTCAGAAGAACGAATTTGCCGCGATAGTCGGCCAATGCGTGTTGGGTTTTGGTCTCGTCTTCAAAAACCAAAGGAGGAACGGACCGTGGAGGTTCGATGGATTGAAAAACGTTTTCGGTATCGGCGGCGCGGGCGGGAAAAAGAAAAACGAAAAACACGAACGCCGCCGCTATCGCCGAAAGCGGAAAAACTTTTTTACTTTTTCCCGAATTCCAGACCAAAGGCTTGGTAAAAATCGGGGTGTTCTTGCCACTTTTCATCGACTTTGACCTCAAGGAACAAATGGACTTTGCGTTCGAAAATTTTTGTAATCTCGCGCCGCGCTTTTTCGCCGATGGCCTTGATCCGCGTTCCGCCTTTGCCGAGGACGATAGGGCGATGGCCTTCGCGTTCGACGACGATGGTCTGGCGAATGACGACCGATCCGTCGCGTTTTTCCTCAAGACTTACCGGCAATACGGCGGCGGCATAGGGCAATTCCTGCTGCAACTGAAAGAACAACTGTTCGCGCGTGATTTCGGCGGACAGAATCTGCGAAGGAAGGTCGCTTACCTGATCCTCGCCGTAATAAAACGGGCTTTCGGGCATCAGCCCTTTAAGATGTTCTTTTAAGTCTTCGACGCCGTCGCCCGTCAGCGCCGAGATCATGAAAATATCGGAAAAAAGGCCTGTTTCATTCAACGCAGCCGCTTGGGGCAACAGCTTGGCGGGTTCCGTGTCATCGACTTTGTTAAGGGCTAAAACAACGGATTTTTTCCGCTTTTTGAGTTCTTCGATGATAACCGGCGTTTTTTCGTTTTCTTTATGCGCCGCCGCGTCAACGATCAAAACGATGGCGTTGGCGTCTTCCAAGCTGTTCCACGCCGCTTGAACCATCGCGCGGTCAAGGCGGCTTTTGGGCGCGAAAATTCCGGGGGTGTCGATAAAGCTGATCTGGACATCACCCTCGGTCATAATGCCTAACGTGCGGATGCGCGTGGTCTGGGCTTTTGGGGTAACGATGGAGATTTTCTGCCCGACGAGCTGGTTGACGAGCGTCGACTTTCCGGCATTTGGGGCGCCCAAAATCGCTATGAATCCGGCGCGGGTTTTTTTCTTCGGAGACGTTTTTTTCGCGGTCATTTCTTAAGAACCGTTTTCAGTAATTTTGTTGCCGCCGCTTTCTGTGCGTCGCGTTTCGAATTGCCTTCGGCTTCCGCAGGCGGAAAATCCTTGACGCTGGCTTCGACCACGAATTTGGGTGCATGCGCCGGACCTGAATTTTCAATGACGCGATAGGTGGGCAGGGGCAGGCCATGCGCTTGCGCCCATTCCTGCAATGTCGTCTTGGGATCGGCGGGAGTCTCCGAAACGGCGATGTTCCGCTGCCAATAGCGATGGATAAAAGCACGTGCCGCCGGAAACCCCCCGTCCAGATAAAGAGCCCCGATGACGGCTTCCATGGCGTCAGGCAATGTCGCCAGATTCTTTCTGGCCGCTTGGGCGTCTTCGCCTCGTGCCAAACGCACGAAAGAGGCCAAACCTATATCGATTGCAACCGCCCGCAACGCGTCGCGATTGACAAGCGCGGCATGGCGTTTGGCCATTTCACCTTCGGCAGCGGCCGGAAAAGTCTCGTAAAGCCATTCGGCAATCGCCAAACCCAGCACGCGGTCGCCCAGAAATTCCAGTCGTTCGTAAGGGGCCCCTTTTTTGCGCGGACGCGCGCCGGCCAGCGAAGGGTGCGTCAATGCGTCCTCCAATAACCGGGGGTCGGCAAAGGCGTGCCCCAGCTTTTCGGCCAATGCCGCAGGATCGGGTTTTTCTTGGGAAGACGCCATTCTTGTTCTCAGTTAATTTTGCTTAAAATCCTCGACCAGCGGACCGCCCACGGCCAGTTCCAGAATTCCCAGAAATGGACGTTTTCGTCGATCGAGAAGAAAAGAAGCTCGGCCCTGCCGACAAGATTTTCTTCCGGCACAAAGCCGACATTTTGCGTGCGGCTATCCTGCGAATTGTTACGGTTGTCCCCCATGAAGAAATAATGATGTGCCGGAACCGTAAAGACCTCGGTATTGTCGAGTTGTTGATCGTCGCTCAGCTTGCGGATGATGTGCGAAGGGCCTTGTGGCAGAAATTCGGTGTAATCGGCGGCATTGGCCGGAGGCTTTGTCGCCTCTTCTTCCGCCAGAGTCGGCAGGCGGGAACGTTCGACCGGAACGCCATTGATATAAAGAAGGCCTTGCCGCATTTGGACGGTGTCGCCCGGAAGCCCTATCAGGCGTTTGATGTAATCGACGGAGGGATCCCGAGGCAATTTAAAGACAACGATATCGCCACGTTTCGGTTCGCTTCCCCCTATACGGCCCGAAAAGGGAATAAAGCCCAGAAAAGTCCCCTTGGAACCGTAGCCGTAGGAAAACTTAGACACGAACAGGAAGTCACCAACCAGCAGAGACGGGATCATTGAGCTTGATGGAATATTAAAAGGTTCATAGGCGAACGTACGGACTGTCAGCGCGATCAGCATCGCAAAGACAAGCATACGCAATGTTTCCTTGCCGTTTTCGGCGGTCGAGGAGTCCTGAGGTGCCGGAGATTCTTTCTCTTTATCGGTCATTTTACGCTGTTTCCCAAAGGGTGAAGGTTTAGACCCTTAGAAGTGAGGGCATCGGAAGTCAATGCTTGATGCTTGGTATTTAAGGGGAACCATACAACGCATTGAAAACAAATAATTTAATAAAGAAACGCTTGTTTCTATATAGATAAATAGATTTTTGAACCATGAAAAATATCCTTCGACACAATCCTCTTTAAGCATCGGCTTGCTGAAGGGTGACTAGACTCCAACCCCCATTTTTCGAGGACTCGGGAAAAAACGAGAATCGTTAACAGCAATAAAATTTCTCAGAAAAACAACATCAAGAAATATTATTATCATCCCGTTTTAGGCAAAAAATGAAACAAGATCAAAAAAAACTGTTTATTTTCAATGGCAAAACGAAATATTTACTTTGTCTTGATAAAATAAAGGTGCCTGGACGAGCTTTATAGGAGAAAAAGGGCGTTGACAGGCGGGGGTGATATGGACACCCTCCGCCGCAGGTTAAGTGAAACCAGCATAAGGTAAGCCTTGCTGAAATCTCCATTAGGTTCCGTGCGTGCGGATTCGTTGCACGCCGCTCCAGTCTTTCGGATGCTTCTTGTTAGTACGTTGGCTCTCAGCGTTGGTCTGAGCGGGCACTACTGGAAGCCTTCGGCTGCCGTCATTACGGCCTCAACCTCTCCGACCATACAAAATGTTGTACAGCAGGCCGAACGTTCCGTTCCTGCGCAGGTCGTCGCCAAAGTAAACAAGGCTGTGGTTCAGGCCCTTGTTCCGCCCGAAACCGTAGCTCGCGAGGCCGAGCTTGCCGGTGGACAGGACTTTTCAGATATGTTGGACGACGCCGGCGTTGCCGCCGCCGAGGCTAAAGCCGCCATGAACGCCCTTTCCCGCGCTTATCCGCTCAAGAAGCTCCGCGCGGGACAGAATGTTACCCTTACTTTTAATCGTACGCCGCAGGCGGAAACCTTTATAAGCGCTGTTTTCCAGCCGGAAGACACAAAGGAAGTCACGATCCTCCGCCAGGTTGACGGCAGCTTTGTTGCCAACTCCAAGCTTATCCCCATCGTTCGTGAACGTGTCGCGGCGCAGGGCGAGATTAAATCAAGCGTTTTTGAGGCCGGTGAGCGCGCAGGCGTTCCCTACGCCGTTATGGCCGCGATGATCCGCGTCTATGCGCATAGCATCGACTTTCAGCGCGACGTTCATCCGGGCGATCGTTTTGAAATCCTTTACGACCAGCCGAAAACGGTTCAAGGCAAGCCCGTGGGCGAAGGCTCCATCATTTACGCCGCGATGCATATTGACGGCGAAATCAAGCCGATTTACCGCGTGACGTTTGCCGACAAAACGGTCGACTATTTCGATGCCACAGGCCGCAGTGCCCGTCGGGCCCTTTTACGTACGCCCGTCGCCGCCGCCCGAGTCACATCCCGTTATGGCATGCGCGTGCACCCGCTTTTGGGGTACAGCAAAATGCATAAAGGGGTCGATTTCGGCGCATCCCCCGGAACGCCAATCTTCGCTGCCGGTTCGGGCGTGGTCGAGGAAATCGGTTTCAAGGGTGGTTACGGGCGTTTTATCAGACTTCGCCACCCGGGCGGGCTTGTGACGGCCTACGGCCACATGAGCCGCTTCAATTCACACCTTTATCGCGGCGCGCGCGTCAATCAGGGCGAAGTCATCGCTTACGTCGGAAGCTCGGGGCGTTCGACGGGACCGCATCTGCACTATGAAGTGATTTCAAGCGGCAGACAGGTCAATCCGCTCAGCATCAAGACCCCCGTAGGGCGCGTTCTCGAAGGCGCGCAGTTGGCCCAGTTCAAGAGCGGGCAAGCGCACATCTATAAGGAATATTCAGACCTGATCGAGAAAAAAGGTTTTCCGGCTCCGATCAAGGTTTCGCAGAACATTCCCTCTTCCAGGTAATCTAAAAATCTACGAAGGTTTTTTTGCGAGGCTTGCGAAGGAATTGCATTGACTCAAAGATAGTGCTTCCCTGCAAATAGCGTAATGTAGTTGCGGGGCTGGAGCATCCCTTTGTTCGACAAAACAAAAAAATTGGTACTATCGTTTCTTCGCAGCTCGGAAAAAGTGGCCGTCCTTGCTCTTCCGATTTTTTTTAAAATCTTGTTTCTCGAAGGCCTGTTGACGCTTGTCTTGTGGTACGCGACGGCCGACGGCTTGAAAGATTCCTCTGGTACGCCATTGGGGGCGGATTTCATCAACGTCTATGCTGCAGGGTTGCTCGCCAACGCGGGCAGCCCCGAAGCCGCCTATAATTGGGGCGTTCATCGAGAGATTGAACAATCGGTTATGGGTTATGCGGGGCCCTATTTTGCATGGCACTATCCTCCGATGTTTCTGGCCGTCGCGATGCTTACCGCGACAGTACCGTATTTATGGGCTTTTGCGCTTTATTTGGCCGGAGGTTTTGCGGGATATTTGTCCGTTTTTCGCCGCATCGTGCCGCAAGAAAAAGGGGCTTTCTGGGCGATCGTCGCGTTTCCGGGCGTTTATGCCAACATCATAAACGGACAGAACGGATTCATTACGACGGCCTTGCTGGGGACGGGGCTATTGGCGCTAGAAAAAAGGCCATGGCTTGCGGGAATTTGTTTCGGGTTTTTAGCCTATAAGCCGCAGTTCTTTCTTGTCGTTCCCTTGATGCTTATGGCGGGGGGATACGGCCGCGCCTGTTTTTCGGCACTCGCCTCGGCTGCCGTCATCGCCGGTTCGTCGTGGGCCGTGTTCGGATCGAAAACATGGCAGGCTTTTTTCGAAAGCATGGAGCTCACGCAGCATCATATTTTGGAACGCGGTTTAACCGGATGGAATAAAATACAAACCGTGTTTTCCATGGTGCGCATGTGGGGCGGGGATGTTTCGTCAGCTTATATCGCCCAAGGCGCTTGCGCCGTATTCGCCTTGGCCGCCGCGGCGCTAGTGTGGCGGCACAGGGCGCCGCTCGCCATCCGTGCGGCGGCGTTGGTCGCCGCCATCCTTTTATCGACGCCTTACGCCATGGATTATGATCTTGTTGTTTTGGCCGTGCCTATAGCTCTTCTGATCCGGCAAGGAGCCGAGAAGGATTTCCGTTCGTTCGATAAAATTCTTCTTGTGTGCCTGTGGTGTCTGCCGATGCTGGCGCGGCTTGTGGGCTCGTCCTTCGTGCCGTTGACGCCACCGCTGATGTTCGCCCTGTTGGCCCTGTCGTTACGACGGATGCGCGAGCCTAAACAAGCCTGATTTATCGGCGTTTTTCGCGCCGCCTTTGCGCCGACGTCGGAATTCGCATCGCTTCGCGGTATTTCGCGACGGTGCGGCGGGCGATGTCGATGCCTTCGCCGCGAAGCTTCATCGACAAATGATCGTCCGAAAGAATGGACGTCGGCTTTTCGCTTTCGATCATCGCGCGGATGCGGGCGCGCACGGATTCCGACGACATATCGTCGCCGCCGTCGCTGCGCGCCAGAGCGGTCGTGAAAAAGTATTTAAGCTCGAACATGCCGCGCGGCGTGGCGATGTATTTGTTCTGTGTTACGCGGCTTACGGTCGATTCATGCATTTCAACCGCGCCCGCGATGTCTTTCAGAATAAGGGGCTTCAGGTGATGTACGCCACTTACGAAAAAAGCTTCCTGTTGTCGCACGATTTCGCCCGCGACTTTTAAAATCGTCGTTGCCCGTTGGTGCATGGCCTTGACGAGCCAATTCGCCTGCTGCCAATGGTTTGCGATGTATTCCTTATCGGCTTTCTTCGATGCGGACGCCTGAATTTGGGAATAATAACGCTCATTTGCCAGAACACGAGGAAGCGTTTCGGTGTTCAGTTCGACGTGCCAGCCGCCGTTCGGCTGGGGCCGCAGAAAGACATCGGGAACGATGGGCGGCGCGACGTCCGAGGAAAAAGCCAGCGCCGGTTTCGGATTAAGCTGGCGGATTTCGGCAACCATGCCGGTCAAGTCCTCGGCGCTGACGTTGCACAGGCGCATCAATGCCGCATTCTCGTGGCGCGCCAGAAGGTCGAGATGTTGAAGCAGAATTCCCATCGCGGGATCGAGCCTGTCTTTTTCGCACAACTGCAAAGCAAGGCATTCGTGCAGCGACCGCGCAAAAATACCGCAAGGGTCGAAACGCTGCAGGCGCGCAATGATCCGTTCAAAATGATCTTCGGTCGCGCCCAACTGTTTGCGCATACTTTCCAGATCAACCGGCAGATATCCCGCTTCATCCAGAGCGTCGATTAAGGAGACGGCGATAAGGCGGTCGGCCGGATCGCTGAAATCGACGTTGACTTGTTCCAAAAGATGCGCGCGAAGGCCAAGTTTTTCCGGAATGTTTTGCGAGGCCGAAATTTCGTCGTCGTCAAACGTTCCGCCGACACCGATGGAAGAAAAACGATCCTCGGGGGTAAATCCGTCGCTGGCCCAAGGATCATCGTTGCCTGCGGATTCTTTGTCGGCGGCGAGGGGGCTTTCTTCGGAAATAGAGCGGGAAATATTTTCCAGCCTTTGCAGGGCCGTTTTTTCCGGCGAGGGCGGGAGTTCGTTTAACTCGTCGCGTTCAAGAAGGGGGTTTTTCTCAAGCTCCTCTTCGACAAACGAACCAAGCTCCATGTTGGTCATCTGCAGCAGTTTGATCGCCTGCTGAAGCTGGGGTGTCATCACCAGCGTTTGGGTTTGTCTTTGCTCGATGCGTTGCGAGAGATTCATTCTGGCTTCTCACTTAACCCTAACTCGGACGGGTGACTGCTTCGTCGCTGCGGTGCTCGGATCCGCACGTACCTTAGAGTACGCTTGCGGTCCTGTGCGCCTCGCTTCTCGCATCCCCCTCGTCCGAGCGGGTTATGTGGGAAGCCTGATGGGGAAAAAGTAGACGGGGAATCATTAACGAATCATTGAGATTTAACGATTTGGCACCTTTTTTGCATATAATGCAAGTGTGGACGGAACCCTTTGGGGTTAAATGCGGATTCCGCGCTTATCACACCAGTTCGTCAAACCAACAAAAGTCCCAACCTTTTGAATTTATTTATAAAGCTTCCCCGTTAAGCTTTTAATGAATATTTTTTGGTATTGTACATCATTAGCCGCCGATATTTTTTAAAGGATATTGCATCATGAAAATGGATTGGAATTGGAAAGATGCCGTAAAAAAAATGTCCAGAGAAGATTTGGCCAAATACATCGAGCAAACGCCAAAAACAGAATCTTCTCCTCAATTATCAGAATTTTCTCTGTTCGGCATCGCCGGCCTGCTCAGAGAGGGCTTTGGAGTCTTTCTTCAAAAAGACGCAATGCCTAAGGATAAAAAAACGGCGAATGAAAAAATTCAGCTTGCGATTCAAGAGCTGCCGAAATTGCGGTATCAGGAATTTTCCGATCGATTGAGGGCTGTTTGGACTTCAGGAAGGGAATTTCAGACCGATCCCCTTCAGCCCGAAAAGACGCCTCATCAAAAGAATAAATCAACGGGATTCGGAAATCCTGTGCTTACACCGCTCTAATTTTTAGAAATACCCTTTAGAATCATTGCCCTTCCGGTAATTCTGGAAGGGCATTTTTTTATTTTTTTGCGAAAAACGGGCATTTCCGCTTGCTTTTTAAGCTCAAATGGCTATTGTCCGAGTGTCATAAAGGTGATTTTGGAGGTGGGCCGAAAGCCCGCCTTTTTTGTTACCTTTCAAAGCAAGTGGTTTTGATTTCGGAATGATCTGTTATGTCGAAGGCTGTTGAAAGCAAGATTGCGGATTTAATCGCAAGCAAGGTTGAAGCGGCCGGATACGACCTCGTCCGAATCCAGATTATGGGCGGGGGAAAGTACGCGACGTTGCAAATCATGGCCGAACGCAAGGACGGCGTCGGCATGACGGTCGAAGATTGCGCGGGTCTCAGCGACCTCGTGTCAACGATCATCGAAGCGGATGCCGATTTGGCGGATCGCTTCGGGCTTGAGGTCAGTTCGCCCGGTATCGACAGGCCGCTTGTCAGGGTAAAGGACTACGAGAAGTATGTAGGTCTCGTTGCGAAAGTTGAATTGAGTATCCCGATCGAAGGCCAGCGCCGTTTTCAGGCCAAGATCAAAAGCGTTTCGGGGGAAGAGATAACCTTCGACGCGGATAAAAAAGTTTTGAAAGTGCCGTTCAAGGACATCGAACGCGCGAAGTTGGTACTTACGGACGAGTTGCTAAAATCTAGGGAGAAGTGAAATGGAATTGCTGCAGGTTGCCGAAGTTGTTTCCCGCGAAAAAGGGATCGAGCGCGACGAAGTGTTGGTCGCGATGGAACAGGCTATTCAAAAAGCCGGACGCGCGAAATACGGCCATGAACACGACATCCGCGCCGAAATCGACCGCAAAACGGGCGAAGTGCGCTTGCAGCGCTGGCTTCAGGTGGCGGATCCCATCGAAAACGAATTCACGCAGATAACGGTCAAAGCCGCGAAGAAAACAAAGGCCGACGCGCAAGTCGGCGACTTTATCGTCGACGATCTTCCTCCCATCGAAATGGGCCGCATCGCGGCGCAAACGGCCAAGCAAGTCATCGTGCAGAAAGTGCGCGAGGCCGAACGCCGCCAGATCGTCGACGCCTATATCGACCGCAAGGGCAGCCTGATCATGGGCTTGATCAAGCGGATTGACCGTGGGAATGTCATCCTGGATTTGGGTGGCAATGTTG
>CAZQOE010000001.1:36208-60908 GCA_964594935.1 uncultured Rhodospirillaceae bacterium
AACGGCCAAGCAGGTCATCGTGCAAAAAGTGCGTGAGGCCGAACGTCATCGCCAGTTCGAGGAATACAAGGACCGCGTCGGCGAAGTCATCAGCGGCATCGTCAAGCGCGTCGAATACGGCAACATCACCATCGATCTGGGCCGCACCGAAGCCATGCTCCGCCGCGACGAAAGCTTGCCCCGCGAGCATTTCAAAAACGGCGATCGCGTTCGCGCTTACATCTACGACGTGCGCGAAGAACAACGCGGGCCCCAAATTTTCCTGTCCCGCACGCATCCTTTGTTTATGGCGAAGCTGTTCACGCAGGAAGTCCCCGAAATTTACGACGGCGTCATCGAAATCAAGTCCGTCGCGCGCGACCCTGGCAGCCGCGCTAAAATCGCCGTCGTTTCAAACGACAGCGGCATCGATCCCGTCGGCGCGTGCGTCGGCATGCGCGGCAGCCGCGTTCAAGCGGTCGTCGGCGAACTTCAGGGCGAAAAGATCGACATCATTCCGTGGTCGTCCGACCCCGCGACGTTCGTCGTCAACGCTTTGGCTCCGGCCGAAGTCGCCAAGGTTGTGCTCGACGAAGAAAACAACCGCATGGACGTCGTCGTTCCGGACGAACAACTCTCTTTGGCCATCGGACGTCGCGGACAAAACGTCCGTTTGGCTTCGATGCTCACAGGCTGGGATATCGATATTCTGACCGAAAAAGAAGAATCCGAACGTCGCCAGCTCGAAGTTTCGACGCGCACCGCGTTGTTTACCGAAGCGTTGGCCGTCGACGACGTGATCGCGCATTTGCTTGTGACCGAAGGCTTCACGAAGGTCGAACAAATTGCAGATACGCCCGTCGATGAACTCGCCGAAATCGAAGGTTTCGACGCCGAAGTCGCCGGAGAATTGCAAGAACGCGCTCGCAACTGGCTGGCCGAAAACGCAGCCAAGCTCGAAACCCAGCGTAAGGAACTCGGCGTCAGCGACGACGTCGTCGCTTTGCCGGGGCTGGGCATCGACATGGTGGTCAAGCTCGGCGAAAAGGGCGTCAAGACCCTCGACGACGTCGCCGATCTCGCAAGCGACGAACTGCGCGAGATTGTCGGAAACGACGAACTGACGGAAGCCAAAGCCAATGAAATTATCATGGCTGCGCGCGCCCATTGGTTCAACGAAACGCCGTCGGCGTGAGATGAGGTACGGCACCCTTCATGACAGCAGTTTTCAAACGTGCTCGGAAAAAGGCGGACAGCCCGGCGGGAATGCAGATTCCCGAAGAGGCGCGCCGTTGTCTGGTCACGGGAGAAATGAAGCCGCGGGCAGAAATGATCCGCTTCGTCGTGGGGCCTGAAAGCGCCGTTGTTCCCGATCTATCAGAAAATCTTCCCGGCCATGGCCTGTGGGTTACGGCAACCTTTGAGGCTGTCTGCTTGGCCGCCAAGAAAAACGTCTTTGCCAAAGAAGGGGGCGCGCGTCCGGCTCCTACGTTAGCCGAGGACGTGGCTAAACTTCTTTATAAGCGCTGCTTGGGTTTTCTCGGGTTTGCCAAAGGGGCGGGCATAGCGGTCTTGGGCGAAACGCAGACCGAAGCGGCTCTTCGAGCCAATAAATTAGCGCTTTTTCTTCATGCGCCTGACGCCACGCGCGCCCTTGACAACCGAAATTCCATTCCAGAATGCGACCTTTTTTCCCGCGATGATATGGGTAAAGCCCTGGGTTACGAACAGATTGTCTATGCCGGACTTATGCCCCATGGAATAACGAAAAAATTAGTGCTGGAAATTAAACGCCTTAGGTCTATGACTCTGCAAAGAAAGAACGAAGGATAAGATGACGGACGAGAAGAAAAAGTCGGTTTTGAGCCTCGGCGCGCGCCCCAAGCTGGAATTGAAAAAACCGGTTGCGGCAGCTCCCGGCGGCGCATCGGAAACGGTGCGGCAAAGTTTTTCGCATGGCCGCTCGAAATCCGTCGTCGTCGAAGCTAAAAAGCCGGTCAAACGCGGCGAGGCCGAGGCCGCCAAAGGAACGCGCGCCGGAGAGTCAAAGACCGCAGCAGGCGTTACGAAAAGTGGCCGTTCGACCAGCGCCGTTTTGCATACGCTGACGTCCGAAGAACGCGAAGCCCGCGCCCGCGCCTTACGCGGCGCGGCGGCGGAGCCAACTCGCGCCGAGCACGATTATTTTCAGGCTGAAGTCGTTCGTCCGCCCGTCGAGGCGGAAACGCCGGCGGCTCCCCTGACGCGCGACGCTTTGCGCCAGCGCGAATTGGAAGAGCTGCGCCATATTCAAGAACAAGAAAAAACAGAGAGCGCCCGGAAGAAACAGGAAGACGAAGTTCGTCACCGCGATTTGCAGGCTTCGCGCCGCCCCGCGGGAACCTCGGCAGAAGACAGAAGCCGTAGCGCCGTGGCGCGTCCGGGCGAGAGTCTGTCGGGACGCCCCTCGCACCGCACCGCCGGCAAGCGCGACGACGAAGAAGAAGGCCAACGCAAGCCAGGTCGTCTTGCGCCGCGCCGCGGCATAGGCGACGAGCGCCGCACCGGCCATAAAGTCGACGTAACGCGCGCATTATCGGACGAAGAAAGCGGAGGACGCCGCCGTTCGGTCGCTTCCATGCGCCGTCGCGCCGAACGCCATCGCCGCGAAGCGATGGAGCAGCATCAGGAACCCGTCAAAGTTATGCGCGACGTGACGATTCCCGAAGCCATCACGGTACAGGAACTTGCCAACCGCATGGCCGAACGTGGCGTCGATGTGATCAAGGTTTTGATGAAGCTCGGCGTCATGGCGACCATTACGCAGACGCTTGACGCCGATACGGCGGAACTCGTTGCGACGGAATTCGGACACCGCATCAAGCGCGTGACGGAAGCCGACATCGAATCCGACATCGGCGGCATTCAGGACACGGCGGAAAATCTCAAGCACCGCGCGCCCGTCGTCACCGTTATGGGCCACGTCGACCACGGCAAAACGTCATTGCTCGACGCTTTGCGCCACACATCCGTTGTGTCGGGCGAAGCGGGCGGCATCACGCAGCATATCGGCGCGTATCAAATCATTCTGCCTGAGCCGTCTCACGGCTTTGACCGCGTGACGTTCATCGATACCCCCGGCCACGCGGCCTTTACCGAAATGCGTTCGCGCGGCGCGCAAATCACCGACATCGTCGTTCTGGTGGTGGCGGCCGACGACGGCATCATGCCGCAGACGGTCGAAGCCATTAAGCATGCTAAGGCCGCGAACGTGCCGATTATCGTCGCAATCAACAAAATCGACCTGCCGGCCGCAAAACCGGACCGCGTGCGGCAAGAATTGTTGCAACACGACATCCAAGTCGAAGAATTGGGCGGCGAAGTCCTCTCCGTTGAAATTTCCGCCAAAACAAAGGTGGGTCTCGACAAGCTTCTCGACGCCATTTTGCTGCAAGCCGAAATTCTCGATCTCAAAGCGAATCCCAACCGAACGGCCGAAGGTTCCGTCGTCGAAGCCAGGCTTGAAAAAGGCCGCGGCTCCGTCGCGACGGTTCTTGTCCGGCGCGGTACGCTCAAAGTCGGCGATATCTTTGTCGCGGGCAGCGAGTGGGGCAAAGTTCGCGCCCTTGTCGATGATCGCGGTAACCCGATTACCGAAGCCACGCCTTCCATGCCGGTCGAAGTCTTGGGCCTTAACAGCACGCCGAGCGCGGGCGACGAATTGCTTGTCGTCACCGACGAAGCCAAAGCGCGCGAAATCGCTGCGTTCCGCCTGCGTCGGAAGAAAGCCATTGCGGCGGCGGCCTCCACGCCTCGTGGCAATTTCGAACAGATGATGCAAAACATCAAGACGGGCGCGGCCAAGGAATTGTCGGTGCTCATCAAGGGCGACGTGCACGGCTCGGTCGAAGCGATCAAGACCGCGCTTATCAAATTGACGGACGAAAACACCGAAGTGAAGGTTCGTGTTCTTGACGCGGCCGTCGGCTCCATCACCGAATCCGACGTGACGCTAGCCAAGGCCTCGAACGCGATGCTTATCGGCTTTAACGTCCGCGCCAACGCGCAAGCGCGCGAAATGGCCAAGCGCGACGCGGTCGAATTGCGTTATTACTCGATCATTTATAACGTGATCGACGACGTCAAACAGGCTCTCTCGGGCATGCTTGCGCCGACGTTGCGCGAAAAGTTCCTCGGCAACGCGCAGATTCTGCAGGTCTTTAACATCACCAAGGTCGGCAAGGTCGCAGGCTGCAAAGTCACCGAAGGCGTCGTCAAGCGCGGCGCGAAGGTTCGCTTGCTGCGCGACAACGTCGTCATTCACGAAGGCTCGCTCAAAACGCTCAAGCGCCTTAAGGACGAAGTCAAAGAAGTCCGCGAAGGGCTTGAATGCGGCATGGCGTTTGAAAACTACGACAATATACAGGCTGGCGATGTCATCGAATGCTTTGAGGTGGAGGAAATCGCTCGGCAGCTTTAAATCGCATACTCAATTAAGCAGCGCTTGGGCTGCAAATTGCGCTTTTCTCGATTTTCGATGCTCACGTACGTAAGCAAGTACGCTCCGCTCAAAAATCTCGAAAATCACAATTTTCGCCTCAAGCTTGCTTAATTGAATACGCAACTACTTCAATAACCCGAATTACAGAAAGGATATCATATGCGTTCATCCACTTTTTGTTTAATCGGTCTTCTCGCCGTTTTAATGACGGGGCCGGTTCTGCTCCCCCGCCGGAAAAAACACAGGAATATACCACCTGCGGATGCGGTTGTTGCTCCGGCATGGAGCCGCAAGACCAATGCCTCTATAAAGCCAAAGGGGACTCTCTCGAAAAAATCATCGCGGAGGACAAAAAGAGAGCATCGGATGCCAGCACCTGCGCAACAGTTGGGTGCAGTCTTCCTACGCGCTACCATTACTGCGACTGATCCGAAAAAAGAGCGCGCTTTTAAATTTTATCAAGCGTGATTCGCCCGTTTATATTTCCTTTCATCCCAAAATACTTTCATCGAGTGAAAAAATCGCGGGCTAAGAAGGGTCGTCCCGATAACAGGGAAGAAATTACCAAATTTTGATTTTCAGCAGAACGGGTTGGCAGAACGCAAAACCTTTTTTTTCGAGGCCTTAGCCTCTATTTTATGTCCTCGTTCGTTCCGGCTTCGAATCGTTCTTGTTTGGTTATGTGCCTTTGAAGTTACTCGTAAAAAAAAATTATTTACCATCTGTTAACGCTTCCATTCCACCCCAAAAAACTGTTATGGTGCAAGGCTAAGTCTGCACAAAGACGGGACACGGTTTGTTCTCTTGTCGAAACGATAAGAACCGGCCGGCCGCTCCTGTCGACATATATCGGGAATTAGAGGATCAAATGGTTCTGCAAACGACTCCGGAAACGACTCCGCTAACTTCTTCTCCAGCCCATGCTCCCGCATCCGTTACGGCAAAACCTGCCGATAAAAAACCGGCCTCCGCCAAGGCGCCGGGCGGAGGATCTTTCCCTTTCTGGGTCGGTCTCAGCATTTCTCTCGCGTGGGTTGCGGTCGTTTTGTTTGTCATGTCCAAATCGGGCGCGTCGCAAATGTTCGGGGGCGTTAATTTAGCGGATTGGGCCGTCGGCATTTCCGCCGCCGTTTCTCCCGTCGCTATGGTGTGGATGGTTACCGCGTACTTGCAGCGCGCAGCCGATATCCAGACGATCACCGATCCGCTTCGCCGCCAATTGACGCTCATCACCGGAGAATCCGGTGCGGCCGATGCGCGCATTCGCCGTTTTAACCAAGCTATTCGCGAACAAATCGACTTGCTGCGCAGCGCTCAAAGCATAAGTCAGGAAGACATGGAAGCGATCATGGATCGCGTGCAACAGCATCGCGCCGATCTCGAACGCTTCGAAAGCGTCAGCACCCAGCAAGTCAAGGAAATCCAGGACGTCGTCAGGCGCAGCATGTTCCAGATCGAGCAGATGATGGACGACAAGTTCACCATGCTGCGCGTTCTCGACGGCAAACTGCAGAAAAACAGCGAAGGTTTCGCGCATCAGGTCGAAACCGTCGGCGGTCACGTCGCCAAGATGCTCGAAGACGTCGAAAAGTCGTCCAGCGGCATCGCCGAAGCGCTTGATCGCGCCCAACGCGATAGCCAAAAACTGTACGACACCTCGCGCCTGCAGGAATCTTCTTTGACCACGGCGGCCGAAACGGCCGCGGAAACGCTGGGCGGATTAACCAGTAAAATAGACCTTAGCGTCGCGCGTTTCCTCGAACGCGCTTCGTCGGCGCGCGAAGAAGCGGCGCAATTGGCGCAAGCCCTCGATGCGCAGACCCGCTCGCTCGACGATTTTAGCGCAACGTTGCCGACGCGCGTGTCTGAGGCGGAATCCGTCCTTCGCAGCGTCGCCGATCGCCTGTATGCCAGCGAACAATTTGCGCGCGAACAGGCCGTCGCCCTCAGCGAAAGGTTGTCGTTGCAGGTCGATAGCCTCCAAAGCTTTATGAATCGCTTTGCGGAAAGCTTCAACGAAATCGGCTCTGGCCTCGACCGCCGCCAAGGCGATCTCAGCTCTCTGGCCGATCGCATCGGCAGCACGACGTCGGGATTCTTCGGCTCGTGGGAGAAGTCAATCGACAATCTCAACGACCGTATGGGTAATTCGCTTTTGCGCTTCACCGTCGTCAACGACGAAACGCGCCGCAATGCGGAATCCGTGTCCGGCCACCTCAACGAAACCACGGCCAAGTACGAAGACGTGGTCACGCGCATGCGCGCCTTGTCGACCGACAGCGGCGCCCAGATGAAGCAACTGACCGAAGAAGTCGCCGCGCATATGTCGCAGTTCGAAAAGCTCAGCGCCGCGTCGAACCGCGCGGGCGAAGAAGTGCAGGAACGCGCTAACGCCGCCTTGCAGAATTTGCAACATGTTCTGGACCGCGTGCTTGCCGCGCGCGATGCGACGCATTCGGTCGGCCAGACCCTCGTCAAGGACATCACCGAAGCCGTGAACCAGAACGAGAGAATGATTCAACGCCTCAACGAGACGGCGCAACTCGGCGCACGCGCCATCAGCGCCGCGACCGAAAATCTGGGACGCCAGGAAGGCGAAATTCTGGGCAAGGCGCGCGCCAGCGAAGCCGTGCTTCTGGAATCCGTGCAGAAATTGCAACATCAGGCCGAGACGGCGGGCAAGAGTTTGCGCGAACAGACGGTGGGCCTTATGGGCCTGCTTGCCGATGCACAAAGCCAGATGGCTTCGACCGACCAAAAGCTGCAAAGCTTCGCGGCGCAAGCCGTTGCCCCGGTTCAAAAGGCCGTGGAGCGGCTCGACGCGAGCGCCGATCAGGGCCTCAAGACGCTCAACAATTTTGGCGAAGGATTGTCCGCACAGGTCGGGCGTTTGCAGGATTTCCACACCCGCATCGGCGGCCTAAGTCAGGAAATGACCAAGACAACGGCCGACTCCGCCGGCGCGTTCGAAGCCTTGAGCGACCGCTTTGCCAAGGCGCGCACGACGCAGGAGGAATCCGCGCGTCGCATGCTGACCCAGTTCACCGATATGTCGGAAAGCCTGCGCCGCGAGGTCACGGGTCTCGACAACCATGCGGCTCAGGCCATCGAAGTGTTGCAACAGGCGGCGAAGCTTGTCGGCGACCAATCCCAGCAAATGATGAGAAGCGCCGAAAATTCCGGCGCGCAGATCAAGGACGTTGCTTTGTCCCTGCAGACCGAAGCCGCGCAAATTCAGGCGGTTCTACAACGCCAGACCGAAAGCGTCGGCACCGAGCTGGCCCGTGCCGAGGAAAAATTCAATTCTCTGGGCGAAATCATCCGCGAAAAAGCCAACGCGGCGCATGCGCTCATCGACCTTACGGCCGCGCACTATGGCGAAGTTTCCGAGAAGCTCGGTTCAGAAGTCGGTGCTGCGCAAGAAAAGATCGAGACGCTTCATATGGCGCTGGAAAGTCAAGCCGACAAAATCGGTGCCGATGCTGCGAAGATCGAAAAACACGCCGACGATATCACGGAAGCGAGCGTTCATGCCGTCGAAAAATTGTCCATACTCAAGGACAAGATGGTCGACACGCACGACGCGGCGATCGTTCACGGCCAGAAGACTCTCGATAAACTCGACGAAACCACAACGGCGTTCCAAAACAGCACGACGGCGATGGTCGTTTCGGCGCAAACGGCGGCCGACGCCGTTATCAAGACCAGCGACACGCTCGACGAACAAGCCACGAAGCTTATGGACGGCGGACAGCAGATCGCGGGCGTTTTGAACGAACTGACGCACGCAACCAGCGCCTTGTCGGAAAAGGCTTCGGCCATCCGCCTCGGCATGGAGCAGCAGAACAGCCGCCTTTTGATGCAGTTGACGGACTCCGTGTCACAACTCGACATGACGGGCAACGAATTCAGAAAGATGATTGCTTCCGTCATGCAGGGGTCGGATCAAGCGTCCACCCGTTTGGCCGAAATGACCGAAACGGCGGGCAAACACATCAGCACGACGACGCAAGATCTGTACGCCACGGCGGACCGCGTGGAAAAAACGCTCACCGAACTCGGCGTCAACGTCACGCAACAGGCGGCGACGCTCACCATCGTCGGCGACCAGATCGGCGAACAACAAAAGACGCTGCTTGAAGCCAACGAAAAACAGCGCGTACAATTGCTTGATTTATTTGATAAATTAAGCATCGCGCATGCCCAGGCTTCCGAAGTCGCCGAACGGACGATTTCGTACCTCTCTCAGGCGCTCAAGGAAGTCGATCAGCAGGTCGAAAGCGTCGGCGAAAGGTCGCATGAGGCCATCGGCAATATCAAAACCGCCAGCGCCGGATTCTCGGATCAATCGACTCTCTTGTTGCAAAACGCCCAAGCGGCGGAACAACAGGCGCGCGCCGTTCTTCAGGTCACGTCGGCCTTGCAGGAACAAGCGGCGCAGTTGCGCGCCAGCCTGGAATCGGAAAGCCAGCGCGCAGGCGAAAGCCTCACCTCTCTGCTCAGCCGTCTGACGACGGGCGGCACGGAAGTGCGCGAACTCGGCACCAGCACGAACGTCGTTCTGTCGACCTTGCAGCGCGCTCTCAGCTCGCAAACGGCCGAACTCAACAGCGAAATGGAAATCATCGGCGACCGCCAGCGCACGCTGACCGTGGCGCTCGATGCGCAGCGCGAAACCATCGGCAACCTTCTGAACCGCCTGACGACCGCGCAGGATCAGACAGCCTCGGCGGCAGAACGCGCCGTTTCGCGTTTGGCCGAAGGTTCGCAGCAGATCGCGAAAAACGCGGATCTTATCGACGCCCGTTCCCAAGACGCGCTCAACAGCGTCCAAAAGGCGTCGGCGGGATTCGCTTACGAATCCGAAGTCATCGGCAAGCATGCGCAGCAAGCCGTGCAAGACGCGCAACAGGTTCTGTCGTCGGCGGCGACGGTACGCGAACAAATCGACACGCTGCGCGGCGAAATCCGCGCCGAAGGCGACACGACGGGCGAAATGCTCGGCGCCTTGCTCAGCAAGGTCAAGATCGGCGCCGAAGATATCCGCAGCGCCAGCCAGTTGACGGAAACGTCGTTGACGAGCTTCAACGCCAACGTCACGGATCAAAGCGCGGCCTTGGCCGAATCCGTGAAAATACTGGATGAACGCCAGGCATCGCTGGTCTCGGCGCTCGACGCCCAGCGCGAAACGATCAGCAGCCTGCTGTCCCGTTTTGCCCAGGCGCAGGAAGAAACGGTCACCGTTGCCGCGCGCACGGCCTCGCGTCTCAACGAGGAAGCGCAGAGCATCACGTCCAGCATCGATCTTATCGGCGCGCAAGCCAGCACGACGCTGGCCAACGTCCAGTCTTCGGTCAGCGGCTTCGCCGAACAGGCGGTCGCGATCAAGATGCAAAGCCAGCAGGCCGAAGAGCAGGTTCGCGGCATGATGTCGATTACTTCCGGCATGGAGGATCAGGCCAAGACGATGCGCGAATCCATTCAGGGCGAAACGGCCCGCGTCGTCGAGCTACTGTCCGGCGTCATCGAAAAACTCGATACGGCCGGAAAACAGCTCAAGACCAAAAACAGCGAAACGGCGCAGGAACTCGACCAGACGGCGCAACGTCTTGCCAGCGTCACGCAAGTCGGCGCGGATCTTCTGCAGACCCAGACGCAGGGCTTGAGCGTCGCAATGGATCAGGCCGAAGCCAGACTGACGCAAATGAATATGAAGGCCTGCGACCAGATGAAGCAGGTCATCGACGCCGGCGACACGGCCGAAGCGAAGACGCAGACTTTGGCGAACGCCGCGGAATTCGCGACGAAGCGCTTGGTCGCGTTGCGCGAAACGATGGCCGAAACGGACAAGGACGGCCGCGAAACGGCGGTCAGCGCGTTCGGCCGCATCGAAGAAATCAAGACCGCGTTGAAGGAACAGATGGATCATCTGGTCAACGCGTCGAAGGCGGCGGTCGATCAGGTTGTGGGCGCGTCGCAAACGCTCGGTACGCAAAGCGACGCTTTGCGCGCCAATCTGTCGTCGTCGGAATCGGCCTTGGCCGAAGCCGCGAATAACCTGCGCGAAGAAGCCAAGCAGCTTCCCGCTGTGCTGGGCCGCAGCGCCACCGACATCGAAACCGCGACAAGGCTCTTCAAAGGCTATACGGCAGAGGCCGATCAAGCGCTGATAGGCACGGCAGACCGCTTTATCTCGGTCACGTCGCGCGCCCGCGAAAACCTCGCCGACGAAATGAAAATCATCAGCGGCACGGCGGACGATGCGGGCAAGGTTCTCGACGGCTTTAACCAGCTGTTGGCCGAACAAGTGGCCGCTTTGCGCCAGAACACCGCCATGCTTTCGGGCGAACAGAAAGATCTGGTCGAAAAGGCCAGCGCGGGAGTCACGTCTCTGTCCGAAGCCAGCCATCGCTTGCTGACGCTCCGTACCGAAGCGATATCGACGGCGGAACGTCTGGTTCAGGAATTCGACAACCTCGACCAACGCGCGGCGATGACGGGCGGGCGTCTGGCTCAGGCGGGCGAAGGCATCGCCAAGCAGGTCGAAGCTATCGCGGCGGCCTCGGTCAGCGCGGAAACCCACGTTTCGAGCGTCAGCGACACGCTACGCGACCAACTGGATCGCATCCGCGGAGGCCTGCAAGGCCAGATCGACGAAATCAGCCGCGGCTTGCTGCAGATTACGGCCCAGCTCGAACGCACGGGCGCAAACCTGCGCTCGACGGCGGTCGGGGCGGTGGCGGACGTCGAACGGGTCGGCCAGCGCTTCGGCGAAACGGGCGCGGCGGCTTCGGCCCAGTTCGCCGCCGAAACAGAACGCATGCGCAAGGCGACGGAGGACGTCACGACAGTTCTCGGCTCCTTCAGCGACAAGTTCGACCTGATGATCGACCACATGGCGCAAGCCGGTTCCGACATCAAGTATCAGGAAGGCACGGCCATCGACCATCTGCAAAAGATGCTCAGCCACCTCGGCGCGATCGCCGAAAAGCTCGAAAGCGCCAAATCGATGTCGGGCGGCGTCACGCAAGGCGCGATCGATAAGCTCGACGAAGTCGTCAACGCGGTTCAAAACCAGATGACCAAGCTGACCACCGGCGCCCAGACGGCGGCGGGCATCATGCGCGGCATCGGCCAGATCTACAGCGACCAGACAAGCTCGCTGACCAAAGGCGTGAGCGAAGCCCACAATCAGGTTCTGACGATGAACAAGAGCATCGACGACATGCAGCGCCGCACCGACCACATGAGGACGGCGCTCAAGATGCAGGGCGAAGACCTAATGAACTCCATGCGCCAGATCCTGACGCAGTTGGAAAACACGGGCGACGGGCTGACGGATGCGGTTAATCGCAGGCTGGAAGAGCAGAAGAAGGTCAGCTAATCAGGCCTGACTAACCTAACAAAAACCCCTTTCTTCCAAACGGAGGAAAGGGGTTTTTCTAAACCGGCAACCAAACCCGTGCGCGCAAGCCGCCCAACGGGCTGTCTTCCAAAATAACGTCGCCGCCGTGCGACCGCGCGATATCGCGGGCGATGGTCAGGCCCAACCCGACGCCGCCTGTGGCCGAATTGCGGGATTCGTCGGCGCGCGTAAAGGGGCGGAACATTTCTTCGCGCTGCGCGGGGTCGATGCCGGGGCCGTCGTCGTCGATGGTGACCGAAACGGTCTGTTCGCTCGACGCCGCGTTGATTTCGGCGCGCGTGCCATAGCGCAACGCGTTGGAAACAAGGTTCGTCAAACAGCGCTTCATGGCGTTGCGCCGCACGATAATGTCAATGCCTTCCGGCGCGTTAAGAACGATGCTGGCTTTCTGCCGCCGCGCCGAAGTCACGATCTCGTCCAAAAGCTCACCGATATCGACGCTTGCGGTGCTTTCCGCCTCTTCGCCGCGCGCAAACGCCAGATACGCGTTCAGCATCTCTTCCATTTCGGCGATGTCGCTCGAAAGCTCTTCCGTCGCGGGCGTCGCGCCCATCATCTCGATCTGCAGTTTCATGCGCGTCAAAGGCGTGCGCAGATCGTGGCTTACGCCCGCCAGCATGGCGGTGCGCTGCGTTATCTGGCGTTTCAACCTGTCGCGCATGACCATCAAGGCGGCGCCCGCCTGCCGGACTTCGGACGATCCTTCCACCTTAAACCACGGCACTTCGCGGCCTTTGCCGATGGCTTCGGCGGCGGCGGCAAGGCGGCGAATGGGACGTATCTGGTTGCGCATGAAAAGTAGAGCGACGAACGTCAGCAACACCGAGCTTCCCGTCATCCACAAAATAAAGACCTGCGTGGTGGGCGTATAAACGCGCTTTTCGGGCGACAGAACGGTGTAAACGCCTTGGGCGACGCCCACCTTGATGCCGATGGTATCCGGCCCGTAATTCATGTCGAACGTGTGGGGGTACGACAGGCGGTCCTTTAACGAGCGTTTCAGAATAGCGGCGATAGGCCCGCGATTGGCAATCGGCTGCGGCAATACCTCGCCGGGCGCGAACGTGACCGTCAGATTCATTTTTTCCGAAGCCAGCCGTTTGATGCCTTCAGTCGTCTGGGGGGCGTTGCTTCGCTGCAGAAGCTCGACAATGGCGGCGGTGTCGCCCGCCAAGCCGTTCGCCATGCGCTGCGTGACCGTGTACCAATGCCGGTTGAAAAAAACATACGTGGATACGGCCAGCAAAATGAACGTCGGCAGCACGAAAATAAGCAGCGTCCGGCCAAAAAGACTGCGCGGCAAAACGCGCTTCAAACGAAGCTTTAAGGGAAGCTGACGGGGCGCTGAGGCAAGGTTTTCAGTCACGGCGTTAATCTATCGTTCCTCATCTATTGGTGCAAATTTTATCCCGAACGTGCCGGAAAGCCTTAATAATTAGCCCGAAAGTAAAGGCGCGGTAAGGATATCTTAAAAAACAATATATACTAAGGGGGTGTTTTGGTGTAAGGGAAACGCCCTTTAAAACGGGGGCTTAAAAATCAAGGCATGATCAAGATTATCCGGGCAAAACTGCATGGACTTCGCGTGACGGGCGCCGATATCACCTATCACGGCTCGATCACGCTTGACCCCGAGCATTGCGCGGCTGCGGGCATATTCCCGCTTGAATTCGTGAATATCTGGAACAAAAACACGGGCGCGCGGATTTCGACGTACGTGATTTACGGCAAACCGGGCTCGCGGTGCTGTATCCTTAACGGGGCGGCGGCGCGCACGTGCCAAGTGGGCGACGAAGTGATCATCGCGGCGACCGAGCAAATCGAACCCGAAGATTTAAGCAAAAAGCGGCCCAAGGTTTTGACGTTTACGGCGGACAACCAGATTTCGGAAATCCTGCAATACCGCGTCGAAGACGGCAAAACGCAGCCTTACGACTTCTTTATCGACAAGATAAAGTAACCAAACCCCTTTGAAAGCATCAAAACTCGACAGAACGGGGCCGTCTGTTGTAAAGAAAAAGCCCGCCTTCGCCCGTTGGGCTTCGGCGCGGCGCAAAATGATTATTTTAAAATAGGTTGCGGAATTTTGCGGATGGGTGTCCGAGTGGTTTAAGGAACCAGTCTTGAAAACTGGCGTGGGGGTCACCCCACCGTGAGTTCGAATCTCACCCCATCCGCCATAAATATAAAGCCCCCAACTTGGGGGCTTTTTTAATTGCAGTCGGTTTAGGGATGCGGTTTTGTTTTGGATGAAGCCGCGCCCATTATTGGGCGAGATGGGGCAGATGAATTCGGCTTATCGAAGCAAATAAGTTCTTGTGTTTTTACGTCTCTGACAAAAATGTGATGATGGGTTTCAGCCTCTAGAATTTCATTGTCTGGTTTTTCAGTCTTTGTTGCAGCCCGGGCAATGCAAAATAGTTCTGCCTCTTTTACAAATCCCTCAATGCCCTTTACATACCAATCCGGTTTAGTTTTTCCTTCCGGGCGTGAATAAACGCGCTTTTCAACATTTTTCCAATCAGAGAGAAACTTTTCTTTTTCCTGAGAAGTCCAAGGTCTTGCTCTTTCTTTCTCAATAGCCTCACACGCACCAAGCATTAATGGATTCTTATTGTTGGAATATAGGACAGTCCCATTTCTTGTATAAACACATACAAGCTCCAATCCAGCCGTGCGTTCAAGATGGAGAACATTTTGAGGGAAAACGGCATAAGCTTCATCATGGAAATTAATTGGCGTCCAACGAGCTAATTTCAATGAAGCTATCTGTCTTTCAAAGCGCTCATGAATACCAAGAATGCTGGCTTTGGAGGGAACGGCCAGCGCATGCAAATCCACCTTGTAGCGATCTGATTGAAACTCTTTGATAATATCCTCGATATTACCAATGGAGCGCAGGGTTGTTTCATAGATGACATTGTTTCGCGCAGCTTTGGAGTCATCCAACAGCCTTTTTGTCAGCAACCAACAATCAGCGTTAGTGTAATAAGCCGTTGCAAAAGGATCGTCGTTAAAAATTTCCTTAAGTTGGCCATTGTAAGGACGAGTTTCATCAATATCGACGTGAACAGGTTTTTTGTCGAGGTCGAACTGAGACTCAATAATAAAATAAACTGTCGATTTTCCTGCGCCCGGTTGGGCAGATAAAATTGCAACGCGGGGGAAAGTTAGGCTTGCACGATTGCGCGCATAGAAATCATACACCTGTTCGTAGGCATTATCTAAGGCGGCGTCACTAAGCCTATATTTATCTGGGTCCATCATTTAAATCGGGTGGCTTTTGGCCATCCATCATTGCTTTATTATATGTTCTTAAAAATTTTGCATGCTCGGTTAATGTGCGAGTAATCGCCTCAGAATTATTTTTTCCTATTAAAAGCAAATCATCATCGTACTTTTTCTGATTGGCTTTAAGAGCCTCGACTAATGGTTGATTGTGTTGCCTAGACGCATCTGCCAAACGCCTGATAATTATCCTGCGACAATCCTCAATAATTTCCCATGCAGATTCCTGCCTTCTCTGGGGATCATCCTCAGACGCAATAAAAGCTAAATCACGCGCTTCGTCTTCTTGTTCTGTCATGGCAACTCCAATTTAATCAGGTATGGTAAGTATCTTGTTAATTCTACAAAATATTTTCTTATATAAGGAGAAGAAAGTTTAGGGCCTATAGATTCTCTATTATTTATCAATTCATTATGTTTTGTTCCCTTCGTCTGAACATGGTTTATTATTTATGAACGCATACTAATTTTTAAGCGCTCCTTCTAAATAGGAAACCGCCGCCCCTTCAACCTAACCCGTCGTCCTAAACGCTTCATGAAAATTCACGGTGCCGCGGGGCATTTTTTCGTTAAACGGCAAAACGAAAAAGACTTCCGGCGGCACGCCTTCCAAAACAAGGTCGCGCGTATTTTTAAACCCGAACTTCACATAATATTCCGGATGCCCCACCAACGCGCATCCTTGGCCGCCCCTGTCTTTCAGCAACGATAATCCTTTATTGATAAGGGCTTTTCCAATGCCCCGTTTCTGGTATTCCGGCAAAACCGACACGGGGCCAAGGCCGTACCAACCGGCGCTGCCGTCCGAAATCGTAATGGGCGAAAAAGCGATATGCCCCACCACTTTTCCGTCCACTTCTGCGACAAGCGAAACCGCCAGCGCATCGGCCTTGCGCAACGCGTTTATAATAAACTGCTCGGTATGCTCGCTAACCGCCAAATCGCGGAAGGCGGCGAGCGTGATTTCCGCTATCGCCTTGATGTCTGCGGCGGTTTCGTTTCTTATGTTCATTTTTAAACCCTTACTCTCCTTCAAACCCGTCGTTTTTCTTGTCCGCTTTCTCGGGGTTGTTCATAATCAAAACGCCCGGTTCGGATAATTGCGGTCGGGGCGGGTCCAATAAGGCCTCCACGTCCGACCAAAAGCCAGAGCTTTTTCTGTTCGCGGTGTCGCGCTTTTCGTGCCGCCATTCCCACGGCGCCACGCGTTCGCTTTCGGGCAGGGCCCACAGGCCGAGCCTTTCGCTCTTCGCTTCCTCTTCAAATTTATAAAGCGCCGGATCCCACGCATACGCGCGATAAACCCAAGCCGCCCCGCGTTTGACCATTTCGGCGTTAACGTCCACGCCGTCCACAAGGACGTGCGCGACTTTGCGCCCGTATTTGTCCGTTTCTTTGACAAGTGCGCGGGCTTCCTTGTTGAAGGCGAGGGAGGAAAGCTCCTGCTTGGCGCGGGTACCATAGGGTTGGCCGGATTCCGGCGTGTCGATTTCCGCGAGCCTGATTTTGACCTGCTGCCGTCCCCCGACCAAAAGGGTGAGCGTATCGCCGTCGGTTATGCCGACGACCCGCCCCTGAAATTCGCCCGCATCCGTTACGCCGACGGCCTGCCCGTCATATTTGCCAGTCGTTTTGCCGGTAGTGTCGAGTTGGGGAAACAAAATGACGGCCACGGCGACAATAAGCGCCGCAATCTTCTTCGCATGCCGCATGTTTATGGGCAGGAAACCGATGCTCCTGGGCCTTGCTTGAAAAGGATTTATAATTTTCCTCATTCTGCTTGAACTTTTCCGTTCTCCATCAGCATCGCTTTTCCTTCCGCCGTAATCGTGCCGTCGGGCAGGGCGACGGTCGCTTCCATTTCAATCACCTTGCCGCGCTCTTTCACAATCCATCCGCGTATCGTCAATTCCTGCCCCACGGGTGTGGGCTTGCGAAAGCGCGTCTCCAGCTTGGCGGTCACGACGTTGCGCCCTTTTTCCACAAAAAGGTAACGTCCCATAATCTCGTCCAGCACCGCGCTGATAATCCCGCCGTGAATCGTCCCGTCATAGCTCTGGTGTTCGGGGCGCGGCGTAAAGCGCGAAACGTAAACGCCGTTTTCTTCGGCAAACGTCAATTTCAAGCCAATCGGGTTCATTTTGCCGCAACAAAAACACCAATCATTGCTCATAAAAGACCTTCCTTGTTCAGGCATGCCAATCTGCCATAATATAGCGGGGAAATACATGGCCTCTGTTTTTCATAGACACAACTTCGGTTGTGGCTTGTTTGTGCTGGCGGTTTTGCTTGCACTTGCGGCGGTCGCGCTGCCGTGGAAAAACGCGGCTCAAAACAAGCTGATAGGGCTTTTTGAATCGCAGGGTTTTACGCAAGTCCGGATGACGCTTTTTGAAATCGGCCCCACCCGCGCCGCGCTCAAGGACATCGCGTTCAAAAAAGACGACCTTTCCATAAGTGCGGCCCATGCTGCCGCTACCGGAGCGTTCAACACGGCGGACAAACGCTGGGACGGCCAATGGAAAATCGACAATATTCAAATCACCAAAGCTTCCGCGCCTTTTCCTGTTTTTAACGGCAAGGGCTCTCTTTCGCTCCAGTACGGCCAAGCGGCAACAAAAGGCCGTTTTCTCTCTGCCGCCGATGCCACCCAATTCACCTTTGAACTGACCTACGTCATCGCCAATCCCGACAAATCAACTCTTACCATTACGGAATTCAGCATGCCGTGGAGCGGCGGAACATTGTCGGCGAAAAATGTTTCCATTCCATTTAAAACCAAATTCCCCATCGACATGAACCTTAAGGTCGATCAAGTCTCCGCCGACGCCTTGATGCAGCAGCTAACGGGCAAACGAGCGACGGCGACCGGCGTTATTTCGGGCACGTTGCCCGTAACCATAGTATCAGGCGACAGCTTTGTTATTCACGAAGGACGTCTGCAATCCATGACGCCCGGAATCCTCGCGCTGTCCCCCGACGTCATTCCGGGCGATAACCCGCAGGTCGCGCTCGTGCGCGAAATCCTTAAGGATTTTCATTACACGTCGCTGTCCCTTATTTTAAACAGCGGCAAGGACGGCGCGTCGCAAGCGCGCCTGACGCTCGAAGGCCAAAACCCCCAAGTGCAGCAAGGCCGCGCCGTCAAAATGAATGTCAATTTGAACGGCGATGTGCTAGGCTTCGCGCAGCAAAATCTTATGTGGCTGACCGATCCCAAGAAGATTATGGAGCAAGAAAAAAATGCGAAACCTTAGCCTTCTCGTGCCCTTTGCGGCCCTCTTGTTCGCGTGCACCCCCACCGTGCAGCTTCAGGCGCCGGACAAGCCCATCGAAATCAACCTGAACGTCAAGATCGAACAGCACATCAAGGTCGAAATACAAAAAGACGTGCGCGACGCGATCGCCAAAAACCCCGATATCTTTTAAATGGAGTCTCACATGAAAATCCGTTTCATAACACTCTTGGCTCTTTGGGGAATGCTCGCCGCAACGCCCGCGTTGGCGCTTGATCTTCGCGAAGCCCGCAGCGCAGGTCAGGTTGGAGAGCTGCCCACTGGTTACGTGGCCGCCATCGTTGAAACGCCCGAGGTAAAGGCGCTGGTCGCGGACGTGAACGCCAAGCGCAAGCAGGAATACACCCGCATCTCGGGGCAAAACGGCCAGCCGGTGGATGTCGTCGCCAAATTGGCGGCGCAGCAGGTCATCACCAACCTTCCCGCCGGAAGCCCCTATAAGGCATCCGACGGAAGCTGGAAAAAACGCTAACCGTTAATCCGCAAAAACGCGGCGTTCAACGCAAGGGCAAACGAAACCCACGCGGCATACGGGGCGAACAACCACGCCGCCACATTGTCCTGCTTCCTGACGGCGAAGATAAAAGCAATTATCGCCGCCAGCAATAAAACGATAACCGCAAGAGCCGCATCGATGCGGTGCGCGCCGAAGAAAACGGGCGACCAAAGGAAATTTAGCAACAATTGCGCCCACCAAAGTTTCGTCGCTTGGCCTTTGCGATCGCGCAGCCAGGTTCTTGATCCGGCGACGGCGATTAGCACGTACAAGATTGACCACACGGGGCCGAAAACCCATCCGGGGGGATTAAAAGAAGGTCTTGCCAAACCGGCGAACCACGCGTCAGGGCCGGTCAATGAACCGATCAGCATTCCTCCACCAAGCGTCAAAATAAGAAAAAGACTTTGCGTTGCAAGCTTGTTCATTTTTTCCTCCAAAGAGACGCAGTATTTGGGCCGCATGAAAATAATAACACATTCTCTCTCCAAGGGCTCCTTTTGCCGGCGAGTCATATATTAAGGTTTATAAAGACGGCGGTATTTAAAAAATTTCCGTTTGTCGCCGCGGCATGTGTATAATACCCTTCTGGCATCGTTCTGAAACGGCTGAAGCAGCCTGTTTTCAGAGCCCAACTCTTTCATCTGGCTTAACAATACAATGTCGACCGAAATACTGATTATTGCCCTTCTCCTGCTCCTTAACGCCTTTTTTGCCCTGTCTGAAATGGCCATTGTTTCGGCAAGCAAGCCGTTGTTGAGGCATTACGCCAAGCAGGGAAAAAAGTCGGCGGCCATCGCTCTTGATCTGGCCGAAAATTCCGGCCGCTTTCTGTCCACGGTTCAAGTCGGCATTACGTTGGTCGGAACGTTGGCGGGCGCCTACGGCGGCGTCACGATTGCCGAACAGCTTAAAGAGCCGTTCAACAAAATTTCTTTTATCGCCCCTTACGGAGAGCCTATCGCCGTTTTTCTCGTTGTGTCCCTGATTACTTATTTTTCCGTGGTCGTCGGCGAATTGGTTCCGAAACAGTTGGCGCTGAATCGCTCGGAAAAGTTCGCCATGATGGTCGCCCGTCCGATGGCCGCGCTATCAAGGATATGCGGGCCGCTGGTGTCTCTCTTGGAAAATTCGGCCAAGCTTCTGATGCGCGTGATGAGAATAAAGCCCGAAATAGACGAAGGCGTCACGGAAACCGAAATCAATGCCGTCATCGCCGAAGGCGTCGTGAGCGGAGCCATCGAGGGCGAAGAGCACGACGTCATCCGCCGCGTCATCCGCCTCGGGGATCGCGACGTAAAATCGATCATGACACACAGGACGGACGTCGAATTTATCGACATTGACGACAGTCTGGCCGACGTGCGCAAAAAAATATCCCAGGCCGGACACTCTCGCTACCCCGTCATCAATAAAGATACGACGCAGGTTCTTGGCATCGTCAAGACGAAGGAAATGATGGCCGGAACCGTTTCGGAAGAAAAATTCAAGGTCAAAGACTACCTGAGCGACGTTTTGTTTCTCAACGAAACGACGCCATGCCTTAAAGCCCTAAATATCTTCAGAACGAAAAGCCTGCATATCGCCGCCGTTATCGACGAATACGGGGCGTTCGAAGGGCTGTTTACGACCGCCGATTTGCTAGAAGCCATCGTGGGCACAATCCCTTCAAACTACGACAGCGACGAGGCTCCGTCGATTGTCAAGCGGGCGGACGGCTCGTGGCTCGTGGACGGATTGACGCCCATTGACGAGATTCACATGACCATTGGGCTCGAAGACATTTCCGCCGACGCCGACTATCAAACGATAGCCGGGTTCGTTCTCGAATCGCTAAAAACCCCGCCGTCAACGGGAGCAAGCTTCGAATTTTCAGGGCATAAATTTGAAATTGTCGATATGGACAGGCACCGGATCGACAAAATATTGATTCAGCGCGTCGCCGTCTGAGCTTGCCGGTACGCCCCCAACGTGCGGTCGTCAAAACAGACGATGAAAATTTCGTCGAATGCGTCATGTCCGGCAATGTAATCCCTGATTGTCGCAACGGCGATTGCCGCCGCGCGTTCAACGGGAAAGCGGTACACGCCGGTTGAAATGCTCGGAAACGCGACGGTTTTCGCTCCTACTTTCTCGGCGACTTCCAAACACCTCCTGTAGGCCGAAGCCAGCAAGGCGTCCTCCCCGCTGTCTCCCCCATGCCACACGGGGCCGACGGTATGCACCACCCACTTGGCGGGAAGCTTGTAACCCTTCGTGATTTTCGCGTCGCCCGTGTCGCATCCGCCAAGCGTCTTGCATTCTTCAAGCAGCGCATGCCCCGCAGCGCGATGAATAGCGCCGTCAACGCCGCCCCCGCCGAGCAATCCATTATTTGCGGCGTTCACAATCGCGTCCACATGTTGTGTGGTTATGTCGCCTTTAACGATGGAAAGGCGCGCCGTCATTATGAATGGTTGACGATGATGTCGCTGGTGATCTTGCCGTTGGGAATAATGACCCTCAGGCCATCGTCGGTTTTAAGCGTTGTCGTAAAGATGTTGATGTCGCTTACGACGCCCGCTTTGCCCGAAGTCTCAACCCGGTCGCCGAGCTTAAAGGGGCGCAACGCGATCAACATCACGCCGGCCGCCAGATTTCCAAGCGAGCCCTGCAATGACAAACCGATGGCCAATCCCGCTGCACCGATGATAGCCGCGAGCGACGTCGTCTGGATGCCCAGCTGCCCCAGTGCCGCGATGACGACGAACGCAAGGCCCAGCGCGTAAACCAGATTTCCAACGAACGTAACAAGCGTTGCATCGACCTTGCTCGCGGTCATGACCTTCTTCATAACGGAAACGGCCAACCCCAAAGCCCATTTGCCGACGACGAAAATGGCGACAGCGCCAACGAATTTGAGTCCATAGGTCGTGACGAGTTCTATGGTTTTGTCGATATTGATATCCATGGGCTTTCCTTTCGTGGAAAATGCGGGGATGGTCCCTTATCATAGTGCGCCCCCCCGCCGGTACAAGGGGGCGACTCAAGGATTTCTGTGCAAAACAAGCCCCTAATACATCATATTAGTATGTATTTGACTGGGCCTTAACCATAAGGGTAGGGCTTCTTTGCTCGCTTTTACTGCCGCTTTGATTGTGACATACTCGCCGAGACAGAATAATAAGGGGTGATAAATTTCTTTTTCATTTTTTCGAAAGGAGAAAATTATGTCTCAAAATGTTTTTGGCGCTCTTAAAAATCCGCAAATCGGACAGCTCATCGAAGGCCAAGGCATCTATATGGGAAGTCTGGTTTTATCGAGCAAAGCGGGGTGTGGGGAGAAAGGAACAAATAACGGCGAAAAGCGTTACGCCGTTTTTGCCGCACCCGAAGACCTGAATGTCCCAAACGGGAATCCCAAGGATCTGTATTCAAGAAATGGAAAGCAAATAGCCTTTGATTTTAGTGACGCGGCGCTTGAAATTTCCATCCTGAAAAATTGGCACGGCCACGATGGCGGCCGTTTCAGTTATGACGATATCGGCGGCGTTTTTAAGGAAATTGCCGAAAAAAATGAAAAATCCTATGGCGGCCCCTATAAAGGCGAATGGTTTATCCCGCCCGAGGATTTTGTCATCGGGGGGATTTTAAAAGATGGAAAACCGTGCGTTGTTTCCCTGTTTGACGCGAAAGACATCGGCGCGTTCAAGGGCACGTTTACGACAACGGGCAATAATGAACGCTACTGTTCCTTTATCACTCGCTACATGACGTCGACGATCGTCGATACCGATAGTTACAAGTGCATTGAAACAGAATCTTGGACAGAAAGCCAAGGCAAGGCCGCGCGGTTGTCAATATTGACCTACGTCGATTTTGCAGATGGATCCGTTCGTTCAGAAGATTACTTTAAGTCCGGGTTTGAAAGAACGGGATACATGAGGGTTCGCCCCATACGTCTGGAGCCGATACCCGGATAATTGTCGGGACGCCTTATAACCCGCAGGCCAGCGCAGCAAGGACAGCCGTCCCGCCGACAATGCGGTACCACGCGAACGGCACAAGCCCGAAGCGCGAGATAAAGCCGATGAACGTCCTGACGACGAAAAGCGCCGAGAAAAACGCAACGACGAATCCAATGCCGATGGATTGAATGTCTGTGCCGTTCAACTGGCCAAGGTTTTTGTACAAATCGTATCCGGCGGCCGCGACCATCGTGGGGATGGAAAGAAAGAACGAAAATTCGGCGGCGGCCTTGCGGCTGACGCCGATCAGCATAGCTCCGATAATCGTCGCGCCCGAACGCGACACGCCGGGGATCATCGACACGCATTGAAACAAGCCGATGCCGAACGCGGTTTTAAGCGGAAGATTTTCGGAATCGACGTGGATTTCCTTTTTGGGCATCCGCTCGACGGCCAAGATAATGACGCCGCCGATAATAAGAACCCATGCGATCAACGCGGGGCTTGCAAACAAGACTTCCTTGATAAAACCGTGCAATCCCGCGCCGATGACGGCGGAGGGAATAAACGCCGCAATAATCGTCGCGGCAAACGCGCGGGACTCTTTGCGCGAGGGCAGGGTGGCAACAGCCTTCCAAAGCCTTTCAAAATAAACCACGACGACGGCAAGAATGGCGCCCAACTGGATAACAACCTCGAAAACGCCCCCCGCGTTCTTAATTCCGAAAAAATGATCGGCCAGAAGCATGTGCCCCGTGGACGACACGGGCAGAAATTCCGTCAGCCCCTCGACGATGCCGAGAATGCACGCGTTGACGATCGTGCCGATATCCATGTCAAAACCCTCAATAAGTTAAGGCATAAAAACGCGCTACCCTAGCAAGGCGCAAAGATATATAAAAGGGAAACACGCATATGTCGCCCAAAGGAGGTCAACATGAAGTTCAGAATGTTTTTCCTCACGCCGTTCTTTTTGGTTGTCTTGCTTCTATCAAGCTGCGCCGAAAAATGGGAAAAGCCGGGCATGACCGACAGCGATTTCCAAAGAATACAGGCAGTTTGCGACGACAAAGCCCTGACGCATTTCCCGCCCATCATCCGGCAAATACAAGTAGAAGGCGCGCGCATGAATCCCATTGTTACAAGCTGCACCGGAGCAGGTGCGGCCATGCGGTGCGGAACAAGCGGAGGGCAATATGAGCCTCCCAAATTTGCGCCTGTTGACGACAACCAAGCCGCCCGCGCTCAGGATGTCCGGAATTGCCTTTTCGATAATGGGTGGCGCTTAATCCAGTAAGGGTGGGTCTTTTCCTGAACCTCAATATTTCTTTTGTCGAACAATTGGTTAGTTGTCCCCTGTTTTTTCCATAATAATGGGAAAAGTGCGCATCCTCTTGCTCCTTTGCTCCAATCCGCGCTACAAAAGCGTACGAATTAACGGAGTTTGTAAATGACAGCATCAAAAGTTCCCGCTTCGCTCGACATCGGCGGCATTATGGCGCGCATCCCGCATCGTTACCCGATGCTGCTGATCGACCGCGTCACTGATATCGTCCCGTCCGAAAGCTGCACGGGGATCAAGAACGTCTCGGCCAACGAGCCGTATTTCCAAGGTCACTTTCCGGGCCATCCCATCATGCCGGGCGTCTTTATCATCGAAGCGATGGCCCAGACGGCGGCGACGCTGGTTGTTGCGTCCATAAACGGCGTCACGTGCGATACGCATATCGTCTATTTTATGACCATCGAAAATGCGCGTTTCCGCAACCCCGTCGTTCCGGGCGACAC
>CAZQOE010000002.1:0-1347 GCA_964594935.1 uncultured Rhodospirillaceae bacterium
GCAGATCCTGATACGCCATCTTGCTTTGGTGCGCATTAAGCGGCGTGGCCATATCGATTTTTCTAACGGATGCTCCCATAACAGCACCTCCTAACTCTTTAAAAATTCTTCTCATCTCTATGCTCACATTTAACCACGGCTTGGTTAAGTTCCGTTTAATTTTCCATACAATTTTTCGGTGTTTTTTAGGCAATTTGTAACGGCCTGACTCGCCTGCATTCTTTTGAAAGAATTGTCCTGCATCAAGCACCTATTAATAGTGAATAAGCCTTTAACTATAAGGCTCGGAACAATGTTGCCTGTTTAAAGAGGACGGCGGAAAAACGCTCAGAAATCCTTGGGCGAATCCCCTTGGGTATCGCGCGCGGCGTGCTGCGAAAAAACGTCTTCGATCCGCGCCGCCGCCTGCCACAAAATTTCGGTGACCGAAAAGACTGCATCGCGATCATGCCCAAGCACAAGACGCACCGCGCCGCTGCGCAGCGCCATAAGGATCACGGGGTCGCCGCGATAATTCGACGGTTGATACGCGAGGTTAGCCATGATGTTGGCGGCTTCTTCCCGTATCGCGATGTCGTCGGGATTTTGCAACAACTTGTCTCGCTCTTCGATCAGAACTCGCGCGACGGGATGAAAAAAGCGGCGCAACGGCAACGTAAAATCCACCCCGTTGGTCAGCGTTCTTTTTCCGGCGTCGTTCGTCGCCACGATCTGGAACGTCACTTTTTTTCCCGCCCACGGATAGGTCGTCAGGTTCTGGGAGTCGGTGCGCGAAATCTGCTTGGCCGACGGGGCAGGAAGAGGAACTTCGACCGACTCCGGAGCCGCCCCGGGCAAAAGGTCGCGCGGAGTCATGCGCACGGCAATTTCACGGATGCCGATGTCGTCCGAAGCGTCGTAGGACAAAAGAAGCGTTTTGTTTTCGATGATCATGGGCGGCGCCGTCATGACGATGCGCGGCGCGGACACGGCGCCGAAAACGCGTTGGATCCAGAGTGCGCCGTCGCCGAATACCCACGCGCCGCAAATCGCGCCCGCGGTAAAAACCACAAGAACGTTTCGCCTGAAAGGGGTTTGGCCGAATATTTTAAGCGCGGAAGAAAGCGGAATCATAGGGGACTCTTAACACCAAAGATTCCCGTATTCCAGCATTCCTATTAGAGTTAAGAAAGAATGCCTTGCGGGATAGGACGAACAGATGTTGCTTGCAAATAGGGTTTTTTGAGGCTATCAAGTCCGCCTTTCCACGGCTGCAGCGGCTTTTGCGGCATATCGGAAACGGGCGATTAGCTCAGTTGCCCGCGGCCCGAAGGGGCCGCATACAAAATGAGCGGAGAATGGTGTTAG
>CAZQOE010000002.1:1357-31445 GCA_964594935.1 uncultured Rhodospirillaceae bacterium
CAGCTGACTCTTAATCAGCGGGTCGGGAGTTCGAGCCTCCCATCGCCCACCATTATTCAAACGCTTCGCGTTTGAATAATGCCGCGCCGAAGCCCGCAGGGCAAAGGCGGGCCGATTGTCTGTAAAAATAACCCCTCCCCATTATCCAAATTTTATAACGATGTCCTTGCTTAACCGCAGGCCCTTGGCTTTCACCCTATATATGTGCGATTATGCGAAATATTATGGCTTAGTTCTTTAACCTATATATCGGGGGATTAATGGAACCGTCAGGCACGCTTAAAGCGCGGCAAATTAAGGCCGGCAGGGCTCTATTAGATTGGTCGCAAGAAAATTTGGCCTCTGCCACGTCGCTATCGATCGCCACAATCAGAAAATTGGAAGCAGGAAACATTTCGCCGCGGGGAAAAACCCAGAATTCCCTCCGATCCGCTTTTGAAGACGCCGGTTTGGAATTTTTGGATCCGGACGGTGTACGCCATAGGCCGGAAGAGATAAAAATTTTTTAAGGCCCCGAAGGCGCCCGCGCTTTTTACGACGATGTGTATCATTCGCTAAGCAAAGACGGCGGCGAATTAGCGACCGTCGTTATCGACCCGAAGACGTTCTGGGGCGCGATGGGAGATTACGCGGAATTTCACCGCAAAAGAATGGAAGCCATCAAGCATAAAATCACGGCCCGCTGCTTGCTTTCGGAAAATCCGTCTTTCCTACCGGCCACATCCTACTGCGAGTACCGTATTATTTCCAAATCGTATGTCAATTCGGTTCCTTTCTATGTGTACAAGGATAAATGCGCCATCCGCACCATCAAGGCCGACCCCGCTCCGAAGATTGTCGTCATTCAATCTTTGTCGGTCGCTGACTCTTTCCGGTTCCAGTTCGATTCCATGTGGGACAAGGCAACCCCTTTAAACAAACTCGATAAAGAAGAAGGCCTTTCAAAGAAAATGCGCGGGCGCAGATAAAGGGCGCAGGAGCTTGTTTTATCGGCTCTCGACTCCGTGTTTTATTCTGCTATAAAGACCGGCCTTCGCGTTTTTCCTTGCCCAAAGGCGGAAAAAAGTGTTTGTTTTCAACGACCAGAATAATGCGGAGAGGTGGCTGAGCGGTCGAAAGCGGCGGTCTCGAAAACCGTTAAGGGTGTATGCCCTTCAAGGGTTCGAATCCCTTCCTCTCCGCCAATAAAAAAGGGCCCCCAATCGGGGGCCTTTTTTTATTGGCTGAAGGGGAGGCAGTGAACGAACCCTTAGTTCGACAAAACGCGACGGTCAGGAGCGTTTTGGACGGAGGCGCAAAAGCGCCGACGCCCGCAGGGGCAAAAATGCGCAACAAGCGCATTTTTGATCACCATTTTTAAGAGCGACAAGCCCGACGGGCGCAGGCGCGACTAAAAAATTGCCACTTTGCGAGCCGCGCCGAAGCGCAGCGAAGGCGGGCGCTGCAAAGAAATCTCCTCCTCTCCGCCCAATTAAGAACTTCGGCGCGTAGCGCCGGCAAAGCACCTCTATAAACAGAAATTTGATGAAGACTAAAAAGCGTGATAATATTCGGCATAGAAACATGACACAGAATTTAGAAATTCGCTGGGAACAGCACGCCGTATCGGCAGCCAATGTACGAAAAGTTGATTTTTCATATGTAATAAGAGAAATCAATAATTCACCTTTTATCGAGTCTGGAAATTGTAACTTAAGAGAAGTTTTTATTTTGAAGGCCCCAAGAGACGGGTCATTCTATCCTATAGCTGTTCCTGTTTCCGCAGCAACTGATGGGCAAAAAGAATGGATGACTATTAAGTCCATTATTCCAAAAAGAGAGTATAAGTCTTTATTTTCTTCGATAAGATAAAAATTTCCCTTTGCTTTTTCTCCCCTCCCCCCCCATCATTTACCCATGCACGCCCACACGCGCGAAAAACAAAACGTCGCCATAAGCTCGATGATCGCCAGCGCCTTGATGACGGTCGGCAAGCTTATTGTCGGGTTGATGACGGGCAGCCTTGGCCTTCTGTCGGAAGCACTGCACAGCCTGCTTGATTTCGGCGCGACGGTCATCACTTTTATGGCCGTGCGCGTGAGCGACAAACCCGCTGACGCCGACCATCCCTACGGCCACGGCAAAATCGAAAGCGTCGCGGCCTTGGCCGAAACCGCATTGCTTTTTATCACCAGCTTCTGGATCATCAACGAAGCCGCGCACCGCATCCTTTCCGGCAAGATTGAGGTCGAAGCGACGTGGTATTCGATCGCGGTAATCCTTGCCTCCATCGCCATCGATTTTTCCCGCGCCCGCGCGTTGAAACGGGTTGCCGAAAAAACAAGGAGCCAAGCACTAGCCGCCGACGCGCTGCATTTCAGCTCGGATATCCTATCTTCGACCGTTGTTCTGGTCGGCCTCGGCTTCGTCGCCATCGGCTGGCCCATCGGCGACCCCATCGCCGCCATCGGCGTTTCGATATTTGTTTGCCACGCCGGTTGGGTTTTGGGCCGCAGCACCATCGACACGCTGGTCGATGCGGCCCCGCGTGGCGCGGTAAGCCGCGTTACATCTGTCATCGGCGGGGTCGAAGGAGTTGCGGGCGTCGATCGCGTGCGCGTAAGGCCTGCAGGCAGCGTTCTTTTCGTCGAAGCGGATATCGCAGTAGGGCGCAGCTTTTCCCAGCCGCAGGTCGCCGACATTCGCAAAAAAATCGCCGAGGCGGTGAAGAACGAAATGCCCGAAGCCGAAGTATCCGTCGCGACGCATCCTTTGGCGCTCGACAGCGAAACGGTTCATCAGCGCGTAATGGCGATCGCCAACAATCGGGGGGCGAATGTGCATCATGTTACGGCGCATCGTTCCGGCGAAACGCTCTTTGTCAGCTTCGACCTCGAGGTCGAGGAAAAACTCTCGATCCTCAAGGCTCACGAAATCGCCTCGCGCCTCGAGGCCGACATTCGCGGCGAATTCGGCAGCGGAATCGAAGTCGAAACGCACATCGAACCGTTTCAGGACGAAGGCGTGCGCGGCGACAACGTCGACGAAGCGGAACTTGCCAAAATCTCGGTCTTGCTCGAGGTGCTGATAAGGGAAACCGGCATTTTAGGCGGCATGCACAAAGTGCATGTGCGAAAAACGAAGCACGGATTGATTGTCATTTTTCATTGCCGCACCGCACCGGATCGAACCGTCGCCGAAGTGCATAAAGTCGTCGATGCGTTGGAATGCAAGTTCCAGACGGCGTACCCGGGCGTCTGGCGCATCGTCGCGCACACCGAACCGGAACTCGGGTAACTCTTCATAAACAATCAAGGCCGGCGCAGGTGTATTGCGGCATCGGTCTTCTGCTTAACTCACGCGCGGTCACAAGCGGCATAACGTGACGTACGTTGTCGTGAAATTTTTCGATTGTTGCGTCGGAAAAACCTGCCGCCCTTAACGCGGATTCCTGTCGTTCGTATCTGTTGTGCTGCCTGTAGGCCGGATGGTCCTCTAAAATCGGATAATCGCTTCCCATAACAATTCTGTTAAGCAATTCAGGATGCTCACGCGCAGCCTCGTACAACAACTGTGCTTTTTCCGGATACGCCAGACAAGAGGTCTCAAGATAAACATTGGGATGCGCCATGGCCGCGGTCATCATCTCTTGCACCAAATCCCTTAACTCATTCGCATACTCGGGTCTAAAGCGGGGATGATCCTTAAATTGTGGCGCTCCGTAAGCTCCGGCATGCATCGCAACAATAGCAACATCAGGATAAGCTTCCGCAAGCTTTGCGATCAGAATCCCTCGTGAACGAGTGAGATTTTCATCTTCCGAATGGAAAAGAACGGGGATTTTTTTCTTCTCTGCGACGTCCATAACTTTTCTTAAATTTTCTACCGTCGCATCCTTTCTTTCAATCATCGGGTGGATTTTGATGCCTTTGGCAAAGGACGGAATAGTGGGTTTGCCCCAAGCGCGCTCCCAATAGATGGGCGAGACTTCTGCGACGTCCAACAATGCCGCCGCGCCAATTCGTAAGTATTCGGCGTTATCGCAAATGGGGCAGATCTGCGCCAATCCTTCCGATTGAATGCGATCCCGCATATCCTCGATCGTGGTGGGCTTGATGGAGTGGATGCGGCGGCCAAGCTCTTCCCGCTTGGCTTTCTTGGCTTCGCCCCGAAGAGCCCAATAGGGATCAATGACTCCCAAGTGGATGTGAATATCCCGTCTTTGCATAATTCAGAAAACATAGGGCGACGGCGCACACTTGTCCACGCGCAGAGAGATAAAATTCAGGATTATTTTAGAAAGCCTGACCGCGCTTCAATACTGTCGGAATCGTCTTAAGCATAATCACGATATCCAGCCACAAACTCCAGTTACGCGCATACCAGGCTTCAAGGGCCACGCGTTCTTTGAACGTAAGCTGGCTACGGCCGCTGACCTGCCACGGGCCGGTAATGCCCGGGCGCACGGATTCGTACGAGCTGAAGTCTTCGGCGTAGAAGTCTTCCTGCCCTTCCATGCATGGACGCGGGCCGACAAGGCTCATATCGCCCTTAAGCACGTTGATAAGCTGCGGCAGCTCGTCGATGCTCGTGCGGCGCAAAAATTGCCCGAACTTTGTGACGCGCACGTCGTTCTTAAGCTTCTGGAATTTTTTCCACTCTTCGGCAGCGTCAAGGTCTTGAGCCAACGTACGCTTCAGGACTTCCTCGGCGTCGATGCGCATCGAACGGAACTTGTAACATTGGAATAGCCTTCCGCCCTGCCCTACGCGCGGCTGTTTGAAGAAGGCGGAACCTCCGTCGCGGCGGATAATCAGAGCAACAACGACAAAAAGAGGTAAAAGGCACAGAAGCGCGATGCTTGAAAGCGTCAAGTCGACAAGGCGCTTGACGAAGCGCGGCACGGGCAGCTTCAGGCAGTTGGTGTCGTGCAGCATCATGATGTCCTGCATCACGAAGTGATGCGGCGTCATCGTGCTTGAAGGCAATCCAAGCCAAGGCGGAACGATAGAAAGAGGAACGCGCGCGCGCGGCAACGACTTAAGGGCCGTTTGATAACGTTCGATGTCGCTGCCTTCAAGCGCCAGAAAAACGTATTGCGCGTCGTGCATCATCAAAACTTGCTTCCACGCAGGCGTCTTCTTCATGTTCGAAAGAACCGAAGGCGGCAGTTGATCGACAATCGTAAAACCAAGGGTCTTTTCACGCGTCAACGTACGCATGGCTTCCATCGCGGTCGGCCCGTCGCCGATAAGGATCGCAGGAATTTTCCAGACGCCTGCTTTGTCGAGATATTGGCGCACAAGCATGCGATTCAAGAGTGAAAACAGCGCGAACAGAACCCAGCAAAGAGCGACCCAAAGGCGCGAACTGATATTGTGCGAGGCAAATTCGATAAAGCCGCTTGTAACAAACGCGACGCTGGTTGCGCCAAGAACGTTTCCGACTCTTTCCCAATACGGCAATCGCTGACGATAGTGGCCGCAGCTATCGAGCCACAAAATCACAGCCAATCCCGTCGCCCAGAAAATCATGAAGCTTTGCGGCAGAATGAGATTGAAAAGATCCAGAGGAACCGTTCCTTCGGCCAGCGTCCGGCGAACCAGAATCATCAACATGCCGCCGAGATACGAAAACAGAAGGGCGCAAACATCAGCCGCCAGCATCCAACGGCCCGTCGTGCGCATGCGGCTTTGAAAATCCGGGAAAGCTTGAGGCACAACGAAAAAAGCGTCTTTCCGACCAAAATCGGAAACAAACGTCTTCTCGGCTACGAAAGCTTTGTCAGTATGAAGTTGAAACATAATTCCTCAGTAAAGTTCGTTTTTCAGCAAAAAGGTCTTTTTGTTCGTTTATTTACCAATATTTCACAATAATTAACCAAAACACCCTTTTTCAGCCATTTTTTGCCCTGTTTGTTAACCTATATACCACGAAAGCATTAACTTCTCAACTGAAAGCGCCGTTTCGTGGGGTGCCCCTATACACTATCACACAACCGCATTCAAGCTATCTTGTTATTACTAAAGATATATTTTTTTATTATCCTTAATTATCCACAGAATTTTTTAGGCTTGGGCTTCGTCAGGCCTTTCGGCGCTTCCTGCTTCTTTTTTATAAAATTCTAAAAGCCTTTGGCGCGCCTGCGGAAGGTCTCCATCGCGGGAGATCAAAATGCGGGAATGAGGGTTGGCAAACACATGGCGGGACAAAAAATGCCCCGTCATTTCGAGCCCCTGCAAAATATCCGAGGCGGTCCACGTGCCTCCGCCGAGCAGAAACGCGGGCAAAGGAAAAAGTTTTTCGCGGTAAGGCTCTCCGGCTTTGCGGGACACGGCGCGGCCCGTGCGCGGACTGACGTATTCAAGATTTTCGGTGTCGCCGCTCGCGGCGCATTGGGTAAGGTCGAGTCCGTAGCCAAGCGCCTGCAACAACGCCATTTCCCATTTGATATAAACAGGAGCCCACAAATCGGGATCTTGCAAAGACAACAACGTCGCAAGGCCAGCGTAAACCCCCGGCATCGGCTGGCGTTCGGGCAAGCTTGCTTCCGTAACGGCGCAGGCGCTTGCGATGATCGAGATAATTTCCGGCGCATCGAGCCAAGCAGCAGCCTGCGCTGCGGCAAGCTCGAGCGTATAGTTGCCGAGATGGTCGACAAGCCGCGCACGCCATTTGGCTTGCACGCGATTACCCGATTGCAGGACAGGCCTTTGGGCGCGCCCCTGCCCGCCCGGCACAAGCCCAGCATGGCGTCCGTGCGCCGCGGTCAATAACGTCACAACAGCCGCATTTTCGCCGTGGGGACGCGCCGAAAGCACAATTCCTTCGTCAATCCATTCCATGAAGAGACCCTAGCAAAGAAGCTTCAGGGCCGCTATAGATGAACTCCCACGATTTTCATTCCAGTAGTTTTTTATGTCTATCGCTGTCCACTACACATCCATCAAACCGCGAAACGGGACCGGACGCGAGGTTTTTGGCTTGCAGGTGGCGATTGCGGATTTGCTCAAAGCGTATTTGCGGTATGCGAAGACCGAAAAATTTTCGTTCCTGATCGGAACCGAGGAAGAGCAAAGGGAAATTCACGATTTTGCGGCGCAGGCCGGGATCGATGCGTCGCGTCTTGTGATGATGGACAGGCGTTTTCCAGAGAAAAACCTCCCGCTGCTCTCCACCGTTTTCCGCACCGAACCCGATACGCGCGATGTGTTGTGGCAAAGGCAGTTAGGAGGAAATTTTAATTTTTGCGGCCTTGCGCATGCCATCAGCGGCACGGAAGCAGGCCTTGTTTTGCAGGATTACTGCCTTTCGCCGTCGGAAACGACGGATGCGATCATTTGTCCGTCGCGCGCCGTAAAAAGCGCCATCCGCGCTTTTTGGGATTCTTACGGGGATTATTTGGCCCGGCATTTCGGCGCTTCGTATCGCTGTCCGGTTCAATTGCCAGTCATTCCTCTAGGCGTCGATGTTGAAAAATTCGCGGCGCGGACGAAACCCGAAAAACGCGCCGTGCAGCGCAAAGTCCTTGGTGTCGGCGAAAACGATATCGTTTTGCTATGGGTCGGAAGACTAAGCGCGGCAATCAAGGCGCATCCGCTGGCGATGTTCCAAGCCGCAGAACGCGCGGCTACTCTCTCAGGCGCGCCTGTGCATCTGGTTATGGTCGGCTATTTCGTTCCCGACGAAGCCGAAGCTCAATTTAAAAAACTTTCCGCCGACGTTTGTTCAAAAGCCTCGGTTACCTTTATCGCCGCCAACGATCCGCGTTTTCCCGACGGGCTATGGGCCGCAGGCGATATTTTTCTCTCGCTGATCGACAATATGCAGGAAAGCTTCGGCCTCACGCCCATCGAAGCGATGGCAGCCGGTTTGCCCCGCGTTGTAAGCGATTGGGACGGCTATCGCGATTGCGTCGCGGACGGCGAAGACGGCTTTTTGATACGCACGACGCAGCCGCCCGCCGGAAACGGATTTGAACTGACCGCGCAAGTGCTTGCCGGACGCGAGATGTACGGCGGATTTCTGGCCAAAGCCGCGCTGACGGTCGCCGTCGACGCCGAGCAAGCAGGAGACAGGATTGCCCAACTGATCGCGGATAAAAATCTGCGTTTATCAATGGCCGAAAAAGCACGGGCGCGGGTTCAAACGAACTATGACTGGAAAAACATCATTCCGGCGTATGAAAATCTTTGGAGCGAACTGGAAACGCAACGCAAAACCGAAAACACAAAGGCAAAGAAAAAGGATTATGCATCGGCGACGCCCCTCCTGCCTGACCCTTACACGATGTATAAGGCTTATCCTTCGGCAACATTGGGCGAGAACGACCGCTTATCGCTGGGCCCCGCCGCCGATCAGGTGCGCGTCCTGCTGCAGCATGATCTAAACGCCTACGCCCATGATGTGCTGATACCGCCTTTTGATATTTCTACGCTTCTAGGATGGATGGGAGAAAATTCAGGCGCCACGATTGCCGACGCCTTCGCCCTTTTTCCATCCGCCGACAAACCCAGTCTCTGGCGTACGATCGCATGGTTACAAAAATTAGGAATAGTTAAAATTCAGCTTGCCAAGCCATTCAAGGTGGGTAAAGTCTGAAACGCAGCCGCGCAGGTTGCAAGGGTCTGTTTTTGTTTCCTGTTCCCCTTGGTAAATACAGGGATTGAAAACAGGAAATTCAACACTACATATTATCGAGTTCCAAGGAGAATCCAATGGGTGCGAATACGAAAGCCGTAACGGATGCGAATTTTGAGGCTGAAGTTCTTAAATCAGCTCTGCCCGTCGTGGTTGATTTTTGGGCCGAATGGTGCGGCCCATGCAAAATGATTGGCCCCGTTCTCGAAGAAATCGCAGCCGAGCTTCAGGGACAAATAACAGTTGCCAAGGTCAACGTCGATGAAAGTTCTGTAGTGCCCGGTAAGTACGGCATTCGCAGCATTCCGACGCTCATGATTTTCAAGAACGGTCAAGTTGTCGCGACCAAAGTCGGCGCCGTGCCAAAAGCCGCGCTACAGACGTGGATTAAGGAAAACGCTTAAGGCTATCCGCGAGCTTTCTTAGGCTGCACGACTTTGCCGCCCACGCGCACGGGCCGTTCGGCGAAGCCGCCAAGGCTGATCATCCGGTCATAAATGACTAAAGCCCCCGCGATGCCGACGTTCACGCAGAACTTCATCGGAATTTTCACGACAAAGTCGCAGCGTTTGACCATTTCGGGCGACAAACTGCCCTTTTCGGGCCCCAAGACGTAAGCCGCGCGCAGGGGATGATGAAAGCTGGGCAAATCGGTTGCATCGTCGATAAGCTCGACGCCGACCAGCGAACAGTCTTTGGGAAGCGTAAATTCATTTATGTTTTTGTAGGCGTAAAACGGCATATGAATATCGGCGTGCGACGTATCCGTCGATTTGATTTCGGCGTAATTAACCGACGACCCAACGGTGAAAAAGAAGCTCCCGCCGAATGCGTGCGTCGTGCGCACCAGATTTCCGAGATTAAAGCCTTTGCTGATGCCCTCAGCGCCGACGGCAAAATAACCGCGCATTTAGTTAACCTGACGGGCGGTGGCTTGATCATAAATGTCCTGAATCGTCACGCGCTGCTTGACGCGGAACGAGATGCGGTCCTGCACTTGTTTGGGAAGCTCCGTCATCTTGATGATGTTCTTTTTCAGCAAAAGCATGATCACGTCTTCGACCGCGCGCGCCATTTCTCCGTCGGTGCGACGCAATTCGTTCAGGGCCGTTTCGACCAGCTGCGGATCTTGCCCCCGCTGCCGCAAGAAGGACATGACTTCGGGATTGTTATGCGGCACCAGCTCGCCCCCGGCTAAAGAGCGGGCGCTGATTTTAACGATTTTCCCGTTTTCGTTTCGAAGAATATACGGCATGGCAGACTTCGCCTTTCCTCAAGAAAGATTCCTTTAATCCTATAGCAAGAAAAGGCTCATGGGAATTTATTTTCTCAGGATTCATCCGGCCGTCTGCATTAGAAGCTGACACCCCACATTTTGGAGCAGAACAATGACTCACGAGACAAAAGAAGCAAACACAGGCGGCGTTTCCGGCGAAAGACTGCGTTCCATAATCAAGCGGATAGAAAAGCTTGAGGAAGACAAGGCCGCCGTGGGCGAAGACCTGAAAGAGGTCTATGCCGAGGCCAAAGGAACAGGATTTGACGTAAAAACCATCCGCCATATCGTGCGTTTGCGCAAAGTAGAACTTGAAAAACGCCGCGAAAGCGAGGAACTATTGGAACTATACAAGGCCGCCATCGGCATGGAGGAATAGCGTCGGGGAATGTCTTTCGTTCTATCCAAGGTTCTGTGGATATTTTTGGCTCCGGCAAATCTTCTTATAGCTTTGCTTGTCGCCGGACTTGCGCTTGAAGCGTCACCACGGCAGACGTTGAAAAAAACCGGAAGGTTTTTTTGCTTCTTCGTCGTTTTCTGCCTCGCCGCCGTCGCGATTCTTCCTATAGGAACTTGGGCGACAACGCCTCTTGAAAACCGTTTTGCCTTCAATCCTCCCGCGCGTATCGACGGCATTGTCGTTCTGGGCGGCGACGAACAGACCGAAATTTCGGACAGGCGCGGCCAGCCGACGGCCCACGATTCGATGCGGCGTTACGTTTTGTTTAAAAACCTGTCCCGGCGTTATCCTGACGCCAAGCTCGTCTTTACGGGTGGATCTGGCCATTTGCGCCCCTACAAGGACAAATTCGAAGCCGACATCGCGCGGGACATTATGGAATCCATGGACGTCCCGACAAAACGGGTTGTTTTTGAAAACAAATCTCGCAATACCAATGAAAACGCGCGTTTTGCCGCCGATCTTGTGCATCCCGGCGTTTTTGAAAACTGGCTTCTTGTGACGAGCGCCGTACACATGCCCCGCGCGATGGGTTGCTTTCGCCAAGAAGGATGGAATGTTTTCGCCGCTCCTGCCGGTTATTTCACGAACGGCGCCTATTCATTATATTTTCCGTTCCGCTTTGAAGAGCAGATGCATCTGTTGACCATCGCTTTTCACGAATATGTGGGCCTTATCGCCTATCGGCTTATGGGAAGGACGAACGCCCTATGGCCCGGATAGCCCCGTATTTTTTGATTGTCGCTTGGATCGCCTTTTTTGCGCCGTGCGCCTTTGCGACGCCCTTGCGCACCAAATCCGAAGTCGAATGGATTGAAGAAATCCAGCAGCAAGCCATCGAAAAAGGAATTTCTCCCGACATCGTGCACGACGCCTTGGACGACTTTAAACCCAACCCGCGCGTTCTCGAACTGTATCAAAGGCAGCCCGAAACGACGATTTCGTTCGCGGCCTATCGCCGCGCTTCCATCACGCCCGGACGCATCAAGAAAGGCGCCGAGCTGATGCGTCTTTATGCGTCGGAGCTGGATGCCATCGAAGCGCGCACCGGCGTTCCCCGGGAAATCATTATTTCCCTGTGGGCGGTCGAAAGCAGCTTCGGGCAGAATATCGGGGATTTTGACGTTATCGACTCGCTTGCGACTCTCGCCTTCGAAGGCCGACGCGCGGATTTTTTCCGCGCCCAGCTTTTCGCCGCGCTTCAAATTCTTGAAAAAGAAAACATGTCGAAGGACGACCTGCACGGATCGTGGGCGGGCGCTCTGGGCCAATGCCAATTCATGCCGTCGATTTATCTGAAATACGCCGTCGACGAAAACGGAGACGGCAAGCGCGACATCTGGAACGACCCCGTCGACTCGCTTGGCTCCATCGCCACATATCTTGCCGCGGAAGGCTGGAAACGAAATGAAACGTGGGGACGCGAGGCCGAAGGTGGCGAAGAAGAACCCGCTTTTGACGGAAATCTTGGAAGAGTCATTTCCCTTCAGGAAAGGGGAACGGACGACGCCCTGAACGGCCTTGCCGTTGCAGAGCGAGCACCCACGGCTACCGTCGTTCAACCGGACGGCGAAGATGGCCCAACCTTCCTCGTTTACGATAATTACCGTGCTCTTATGCGGTGGAATCGATCGACGTACTTCGCCCTTTCCGTCGGATTGTTAGCGGATAAGATGAAAGCATTTTAACTTTATTTTCCCGTTTTGAGTGTGCTATGTACAGAATTCTGAACGGTTTTTTGGTTCTGATATTTTTGGTTAGTGGGTCATTATTATGGATTTTGAAACGTCTGTGGGCGCCGTGGAATTTTCCGGCGAAAAGCCCTTTATCACCGAGCAACAGTTTTTAAGCGGACGACTTCCCCCAATTGCCGACAAAACCAAACAAAAAAATATTAGCGACGCGCGAAAGGCCTTGGTTTTATTTAAAACGGCCAAAGGTTCCGTTCGTCATACCGTTAAGAAAATCGATCGCGAAGAGCGCCATGTTCGCAACATGATCCTCCATACGGGTTTATGGGACAAGAAGCTTCCCCCCGAATTTGACGAAAGCATCAGACATGCCGCCCAAGAATGGAATTTCCGCTGCGCCATGGAAAAACTTAAGGCGCTCCGGACGATCAACAAGGATACAACGCTTTGCGATCTGGAAAGCACGAAGCTGGAAGAAGAATGTATTTTCGACCCCATCGAAGAATTCGGCGTAACGATTTCTCCGAAAACGGCAAACAAGCTTAAAATGGTCGCCAAGGACTACCATCGCACGATTCACGACGGCGCTCTCAATGGTCAAGAATCCGCGAAGAGCTATATCAATCATTACCGCGAGAATATCTTAAAATGCGGACAAGAACTTATTGATCAGTTTTTTGCCGCCGGATTCGATGTGTCGCCGGACCTCTTTAAAGAAATTACAGCCATAAACGGATTCCTGACCGAACTTAACAACAAGGCGATAAAATCGGCGGGTTCTTTCGCTTCGGAAAAAAGCCTTCCCGGCAAGCGTAATTCCGGCTGGAAAAACGGGCAAAATCTTTCTCAAGCGACGCTTTAACCCGCGATAGACTTTCTGATCCGGTTTATGTTAGCGTTTGTGCGTCGTTAACATTTTCCGAATCTCTGGTCTGTCCCCATGAATTATTCCCTCGTTGTTCGCGTTATTGCCCCCTTGGCCCTTTGCGCTTTGGTCTCGGCCTGCGCCAGCCGTCCTTCGGGCGGAAGCGCAGCGGGCGGCGTCTATAAAGTTGGGCAACCTTATCAGATTAACGACCGGTGGTATTATCCCCGCGAGGATTATAGTTACGACGAAACCGGCATCGCGTCGTGGTACGGCGCCGATTTTCATGAGCACAAGACCGCCAACGGCGAAATCTATAACAAGGACGAGCTCACCGCCGCCCACAAAACCCTGCCTCTGCCGTGTCTTGCGCGCGTCACGAACCTTGATAACGGAAAATCTATCGTCGTGCGCGTGAACGACCGCGGTCCTTTCTCCGGCTCCCGCATTATCGATCTTTCCCAACGATCGGCCCAATTGCTCGGTTTTGAAGATCAGGGAACGGCCAAAGTTCGCGTTCAAGTTCTGGCCGACGAAAGCAAGGCCATCGCCGACGCCATGCGCCGTTATGGCAAGCCGGTGCAAACGGCTTCCGCCGCGCCAGCCGAGATCATTTTCGCGTCGGAAACGATTTCTGAATCGCCCCTGTCCATATCCGGCACACCTATCGAATCGGAAACGCTGCATCCCGTCCGTTCGACCCCCGAAACGCATCGCGAATTGCTGGAAACCAAGCCCCTGCCCGAAGTTGTGCAGTTGCCCGTCACCGGCAGAAACCGCATCTTTATTCAGGCTGGCGCGTTTACGGTTCCTGAAAACGCCCAAAAGCTGCAGGCCAACCTGTCGCGTCTTGGAAACGCATCGGTTTCAACCACCGTTATCAACGGCACGAAATTTTACCGCGTCCGCCTTGGCCCCGTCGCGAACGTTCCGCAGGCTGATGCCCTTCTTCTTAAAGTGAAAAAGGCGGGAGTTTTAAACGCGCGCACCGTTGTCGATTAATTAAGGATAATAATGATGAGATTTGGACTCGCTCTTGTTTTCTTTTTTTCTTTCTTGAGCGTCGCATCGGCGCAAGCTGTTTCTCCCCCCGACGTAGACGCCAAGCAGGCCTTTCTTGTCGACGCCGCGACGGGCGCCGTTCTTTTTGCCAAAGACGCCGACAAGCAGATGGCGCCGTCGTCGATGAGCAAGATGATGACCATGTACATGGTTTTCGACGCGCTCAAGTCCGGAAAACTGAAGTTGGACGATACGCTTCCCGTCAGCGAGCGGGCGTGGCGGCAAGAAGGGTCGCGCATGTTCCTGAACGTCGGCGAAAAAGCCAAAGTCGAGGACCTTATTCGCGGCGTCATTGTGCAATCGGGAAACGACGCGTCGGTCGTGTTCGCCGAAGCGTTGGGATCGGGTTCGGAATCCGGCTTTGCCGATCTGATGAACAAGAAGGCCGAGGAGCTTGGCCTTGAAAACAGCCATTTTGTGAACGCGACGGGATTGCCCGATCCCGCCCATTATATGACGGCGCATGATCTGGCAACGCTGGCCGTCGCCCTGCAGCGCGATTTTCCCGATTACTATCACTATTTTTCTGAAATTTCTTTCAAATACAACAACATAGAACAAGGGAACCGTAATCCCCTGCTCTATCGCAACATGAACGTCGACGGGCTAAAGACAGGACACACCGAAGCGGGCGGTTTCGGCCTTGCCGCTTCGTGCGTACGCGACGGGCGGCGCATGGTGCTGGTTTTGAACGGCATGAAGAATATGCAGGCGCGCGCCGATGAATCGGCCAAGGCTTTTGACTACGGGTATCGCGAATTCGGCCTTTACCCAATTGCGAAAACGGGCGATGTCATGGCGAACCCTTCCGTGTGGCTCGGCAAAAGCAAGAGCGTCCAGATTGTCGCGGGCAAAGACGCCGTCGTCACCCTGCCCCGCGCCGCCCGCAAGGGTTTGAAGGCTGTGGTGACCTTTGTGCAGCCGATCCCCGCGCCCGTTGTGAAAGGCGAGGAAGTCGGCCGGATGGTCATCACCGCCCCGGGCATGGAGGACAAAATTATTCCGCTTGTGGCGTCAACGGATGTCGAACGGGTTGGTTTTTTCTCGCGCGTTATCGAGAAGCTTGGCGTAATTTTTGGGAAGAAGGCATAGTTTTTAGGGCTTCTCACATAACCCGCTCTGGCGAGGGGAATGCGAGGAGCGAGGAGCGCAGGACCGGAGCGTACTTTCTTCGTACGTGAGGATCCGAGCACCGCAGCGACGAAGCAGTCACCCGCCAGAGTTAGGGTTATGCGAGAAGCTTATGAAAAGCGGAAAGTTCATAACGTTTGAAGGCGGCGAAGGCAGCGGCAAATCCACGCAAGTGAAGCTGCTATGCGATTTTCTGCGTAAAAAGGACCTTGATGTCGTCCAAACCCGCGAAGTCGGCGGCGCGCCCTCCGCGGAAGCAATTCGCGAGCTTTGGCTGGCGCCAAAGGACGGCCATTGGGATCCTTTGACCGAACTTCTGCTCATCAGCGCCGCGCGGCGCGAGCATCTCGTCAAGACCGTCTTTCCGGCGCTTGATCGCGGCGCATGGGTCGTTTGCGACCGTTTCGCGGATTCGACCCGCGCCTATCAAGGCATCGGCTTGGGGCTCGGGCTCGACGTCGTCGAGGAGATTTATCAACGCATCGCGCCGAAATTCGAGCCTGATTTGACGTTGCTGCTGGACCTGCCTGTCGAGATGGGCCTGTCGCGGATGAGAAAGCGGGGCGGACAGGACGACCGGTACCAGCAGAAGAACCTCGATTTTCACGTCGAGCTGCGCGAGGCCTATTTGACGCTTGCGCATACGTTTACGGATCGTTTTCGGATTATCGACGCGTCGGCAGACGAAGCGGGCGTCGCCGCGTCCATTGAACACGCCGTGCGCGAGAAATTCGGGTTATGAACGAGCTGCAACTTCCTTTTGTCGGACATGCCGACGCTTTGCGCGAGGTTCGGGACGCTTTCGCCTCGGGGCGCATGCCGCACGCGTGGCTGATTGCGGGCGTCGAAGGCATTGGCAAGGCGGCGCTTGCCAAACATATCGCGCAATTCGTTCTGGCCAACGGCACGGGCGAGCTGGGCAGGCCCGACCCCGAAGGACGCGTGGCAAAATTGGTCGATGCCGAAACGCATCCCGATTTGTTGATTATCCGCCGCGGTACGGACGAAAAATCCGGCGTGCTTAAAAACATTATTCCCGTCGAAGACATTATGCAGGTCGCGCCGTTCTTTCATAAAACGGCTTCACATAACGGCTGGCGCGTTGTCATTATCGACGAAGCTCAAGCGTTGAATCGCTTCGGGCAAAACGCGATTTTAAAAATCGTCGAGGAACCGCCTTCTCGCGCCCTTATTCTGCTGACGGTGACCACCCCCGGTCTTTTGCTGCCGACCATCCGGTCGCGCGCACGGACGCTGCAGCTTTCGCCCCTCAGGCCCAACGATATGCGCGAGCTTTTGCGCGTTACGGCGCCGCAGGCTTTGCCTCAGGATATCGATGCGGTGATCGAACTGTCCGGCGGCAGCGTCGGTTTTGCCCTTAAAATCCTGCGCACCGAAACGCTGCCCCTCTACCGCGAAATGCTGGGGATTCTGGACGCGATGCCGCAAATGGATATTGCGCGTTTACACAAGCTTGCCGACCAGATTGCGCGAAAATCCGACGCCGAGAGCTTCGATGTGTTGAGCTCATTGCTTGTCGAAAGGCTCCGCGCGGCGGCGCATGACGAAGCCAAAAAAATGGGACAGGTCGATGTCGCCCTGCAGCTTTGGGACAAGACGCGCGCCACGTTTGCCCTGGCCGAAGGCGCGAACCTCGACAAGAAACTGGCGTTCATCAACGCGATGAGCGACATCCGCGCAGCAATGTAAAATTATAATCCGAAAACGTGCTTCCTTGCGGCGAAGAAATTAAAAAACATGCCTGCCGCCGTGCCCCCCAGCAACCCGATGACCGGATAGTCGTAAACAAACGGTATCGTGCTGACCAAAAGGCTATAAGTTCCGCGGTTAAAAACAAGGCCTATCGCGCAAACGACCGCGAATTTGACAAGTTGTTTGGCTGCGGGCATCGGCGCGGCTTCAGGAAACGTGAATACGCGGTTGCCGATCCACGTCGAGGTGACGGCAAACGGAAACGAAAACAATCCCGCCGCGATGCGTCCCAACCCCAAAACGCCGATACCGAAATACAGCATCACGGTATCGACGCCAAAGCCGACCGCGCCGACGATGCCGAATTTGAAAAACTGCCGTGCTGTTTCGATCCAGTAGTCGGAAAAATATTTTTTAAGCATCATCTGTCGGCATCATTTATTGTTTGCGGTGCGGGAACATTCAAATACCGCATACGCTTCATTTCGCGCCGCCCGCGCGTAACGGTATCGAGAATAAGCCCGCACGTCAGCGATAGGAACGCAACAATCACAAGCCCCATGGCCATGACTGCCGTCGGCAAGCGGGGAACAAGCCCCGTTTCCATATAGGTGACGACGATGGGCACCATCAGCACCGCCGATAGCGAAACAAAAAGAAGAGCCAACAGAAGGAAAAACTGCATCGGCCTTTCTTCCTTCACCAACACGATAATGGTCCACAATATGCGAAAGCCGTCCTTGAAAGTGCTGAGCTTGCTGGCCGAACCTTCGGGGCGGTCTTTGTACGGCGTCGGAATTTCGGCAATCGGCATATGCAACTCAAGCGCATGAACCGTAAGTTCCGTCTCGGTCTCGAATCCCGACGAAAGGGCCGGAAAGCTTTTGACGTAGCGGCGCGACATCACGCGATAGCCCGACAGCATGTCCGAAAAACGGCTGCCGAAAATCCACGACACCATGCTCGTCAAAAGCCAGTTGCCGAAGCGGTGCCCGGGACGGTACGCCTTTTGAATATCCGTCACGCGCGCGCCGTTCACCATGTCGAGCGACTCGTCGCACAGAAGCTTAACCATTTTGGGCGCTTGCGAAGCGTCATACGTCGCGTCGCCGTCCACAAGCACGTAAATGTCGGCTTCGACGTCCGAAAACATACGGCGCACGACGTTGCCCTTGCCCTGCAGCGGTTCTTTGCGAACGATGGCGCCGGCGTCGCGCGCGACTTCGATAGTCCGGTCCCGCGAATTGTTGTCGTATACATAAATTTTTGCGTCGGGCAACGCGTTGCGAAAATCGGACACCGTTTTGGCGATGGCCGCTTCTTCGTTGTAGCAAGGGATGAGAACCGCGATTTTGTTCATAGGAAACCTGCTATTTTGAATCCAAAGGACATAAATTCAACGTACTGTTATCGAACAATTTGTCTATCACAGGTAAGCAGTCTTTTGTGACAACTTTTAGGCCGAAAAAGGCCACGGCATCGCCCGCCTCTTTCATCTGCCAGTTCGGGGTCAACACCATGAAGCGCCCCCCTTTTTGCCGGTGCGCGTCGACGCGTTCATGAAGCAGCTTATTGATGCCTTTATCCTGTTCGGGGCTTGAAAAATTGCTTTGAATGCGCACGAACGAGACGTCCGGCGGAAATTCGGGAACGACGTGCGAATACGGCTCCATGCCCGTCATCAAAACCATCAAATCCGACGTATTGCCCAAGGGCGGAACCTGCGCCTCGACAAACCGGTCGAGCCACGCCTCGCGGCGCGTCCAGTTGCCCGCCTGAACCGAACCCGCGACGATAAGAAGAAGGACGCTGGCAATTATCGCCCGCGTTTTCATTTTGAACGGCATAAGCCCCGCCGCAAGGACGATCAGCAAGGGCGCAACCATCTCAAGCGTCACGGCGTAGCGGTAAATCGAAAACATGACGAGCCATGTGACATACGCCAACGAAAAACTCGCCAAAAGATATCGGGTCGCCTGCGGCGTCGAGAAAGAGTCAGCCGATATTTTGCGTCTCAAGAAAAGACGAAGGACGACCGCAAGCGGCAGCAACACATAAAGAACGGGAATACGCCAATCGCGCAGTTCGATCTCGCCGACGCGAAACGCGCTTTGCGCGAAAAGAAACGGCATCGCAAAATAATCGCTCAAGCTATGCGGGGCATATTGCAGGTCGCGCGCGCTGGTCAGCGGCGCAAGCGGCGATTTGAAGAAATCGTTGAAATAAGGAAACAGCGGACTTCCGAAATGCGTTTGCAAAAACGCCATCCAAGGACCGAGCGTTACGGCACAGCCGATCAAAACGCCGATGCCAAAGGCGAAACTCAACGCAAAGCCGCGGCGCCAATCTTTTCCCGCAAACAACAAGCCGCCGCATAAACCGACGGCGTAAATGACGGCTGGCAATTTAAGCCCCATCATCAATCCCGAGGGAACGCCAAAAAATAGGGCCAGAATAAAGGCCTTACGCAAAGGGGTTTCGGAAAGCTTGTCCCAGAAGCCAACGACCAAGACTGCCGAAAAAAGCGCGCCAAGGCTTGTTATGTTGTCGCCGAAAGTCGTGCCAATTTGCGCGATGCCGCCGCCGCCGAGCATCCCCAGCGCCGCCAATACCTTGCAAACAAAAACCTTGCGCCAAGTGTTTTGAATCGTAAGCGCGGCATTGGCGATGCAGAAAAGAAGGACAAAATTGATCCCCTGAACGAAGCCGAGAAAAAAGCCGACCGCGCGCGCCGAGGCGTGCTGGGCCAGAACAAAGAACGGCACGTCCATAAGCGGATTATAGAAATACGGCGTCTGCGAAGGCAGCAAGTCCTGCGCATAGCGGTCATTCAGGAAGGCATAGGCGTTGTAATAGTGGTAATTGCGCAAATCCCAATTGGCATCCTGCCCCAGCGCCAGCGCCAGAAGCCCGAAGGCAAAAGGCGCCAAACACAAAAGCATCACCGCGAATAAACGCACACGATCCCCTCTCGGAGGCAAAAAGGGATCAAAAGAAAGGGCGACCATGGTTTCCCTTTGCGGAAATAGTCTTATTTTCCGTCGCCGCTAAGAATGACGGGTTGCGTGCCCAGCGGCGCATCGGCCTTTGGTTGAGCCTCGCCCTGTTGCGCACGCGTCGGCACCGCCGTCACGCCATAAACCGGCGCGGCCGCGATGAAATTGGACATATGCTCATGGATTCCGGCTTCAAGGTTTTCACCCAAATCCTTCATCAACCCATTAAGGATCAGCATATAGGCCGCCTGCTTTTCGCTTTCCGTCGGACTTTCCGGCAGCGTAACCGCGCGCGTCGCCGAGGCGTCCGTCACCGCAAATCCGTTTTTGCCGTTCGCCTCGATCGAAACTTCGGCGCGGGCGACGTATTTGCTGCCCTGCTCGCGCGTAAACCAGCCTTCGACGCCGTCCTTGATCGGAAGCGGCTGAGCCGAAAGCGAAGCCTTCTTGATCAGAACGATCGCCTGTCCCGATTGCCCGTTGGCTTGCAAGCGATCCGCAGCCCATTGCTTGATCGCATCCGTGATGGTCGGCGAAAAATGATTGCCGTTATAAGGCGAATCCGACGGCTGCAAGCCGCTGCGATCCGCAAGGCTGATGACCCTGACGTCCATCGCGATTTTCGGCGATAAAATCTGGTTGACCGCGACGGGGGGCGGCGTCTGGGCGGACGAACACGCGGCAAGAATAAGCATCAAGCCGAAAGCGGCGACGGTCTTTTTCATAATTTTTAAACTCCGGGAATTGAATCGTTTTCAAGAGGTTAGTGCAGAATGGCCTTCGGTTAAATATGAATCCTCCGGCAAGCCAAAAAATTATACAAAACAGCGCGCTAACGGGGAATTAGGGCGCCTGCTTTGCGAGGCAATATCCCTATTCCCCCTCCCATGAAAGCATTGCATTAAGCATAATGGATTGCGATTATGCGGGATAAGAAACCCCTAACGGGCCATTTAAAGGAAACGCTTCCTTAACTAAACGCGAACCGTTTTTTAAGTTAATTCCGGTAGATAGTATAAGCTCTTCGTCTTTTAGGTTAGTTGAAATGTACCTTGGCATCGATCTCGGCACGTCCAACAGCGCTATCGCGGGTATCGTCGATGGCAAGGTCCGCATTTTCCGTCCGGCGGACGGCGGCGAGGTTTTGCCCTCCATCATCTATTTCGACAAACGCGGCCATCGCCTCTACGGACGCCGCGCCCATGACCAGTCCCTCGTCACGCCCGAAAACGTCGCGGCGGGCTTCAAGCGCCTTATGGGAACCTCGACCCCCATCGAGATTAAAGGCGTGGAACAGACTTTGACCCCCGAAGAATGCTCGGCCGAAATCATTCGCCAGCTTTTGGGCCAGGCGGCGACCGAAACCGGCGAAACCAAGATTACCGGCGCCGTCATCACCATTCCCGCCGCGTTCAATCAGATGCAATCCGAAGCGACGTTGCGCGCCGCGAAATTGGCCGGATTGGAACGCGTCGATCTGTTGCAGGAACCGATTGCGGCCGCGCTTGCCTCCATGGAAGGCGCGAAGCGTTCGGGGCGTTTTCTGATTTACGACTTGGGCGGCGGCACGTTCGACGTGGCGTTGGCTCAGGCCATCAACGGCGAAGTCAAGATTGTCGCCCATCAAGGCATCAATATGCTCGGCGGGCGCGACTTCGACCGCATGATCGTTAACGAAGTCGTGCGCCCGTGGCTGGCGGAAACTTTCGACCTTCCGGATAATTTCCAGCGCGACCCTTCGTATCGCCGCCTGATCCGCATTGCGCAACTGGCCGCCGAAAAGGCCAAAATCGATCTTTCCACGCAGGACAAAACGTCTATCGTCGCTTCCGACGAAGAACTGCGCATGAACGACCAGAACGAGATGGAAATGTATCTGGACGTTCCCCTGACCCGCGCGCGTTTTGAGGAACTGATCCGCGAACCCATCCAGAAGACCATCGAGCTGATCCGCACGATGCTGAACGAAAACAACGCAAAGAGCGATGAAATCGACCGTATCGTCTTTATCGGCGGGCCGAGCCGCATTCCTTTGGTCAGAAAGATGGTTTCGGAAGAACTGGGCATCGCCGCAGACCTGAAAACGGACCCCATGACGGCAGTCGCCGCTGGCGCCGCCTATTACTGCGAAGGCCGCCAATGGAACAAATCGAACGTTAGCGAACCCAAGCCCGTGACCGCTTCGGCCCCCGTGCCCGCCGCAAGCAACGTCACCTATTCCTATACAGCGCGGACGCCCAGCGATAAGACGGTGGTAACCGTCCATGTTTCGGGCGCCGCGTCCGACGACCGCAAGATCAAGATCGTGGGCAAAGACTGGGATTCAAGCGATTTGCCGTTGGCCGATAGTTTGACGATTCTTGTGCCTTTGGAAGAACCCGGCGAGCATCAATTCACCGCGCATATTCTGGACAACAAGGGCAACGTTCTGGAAAAGCACGACCAGAAGATTTCCATCACGCGCCTTGTCGCTTCGACCGGAAGCATTCCGGCGGCGCAGACCATTGCCGTCAAGGTTTTAAACCACATGCATGCGCAGGAAAACGCGCTGATGGCTTTGGTCAAGAAGGGCGACATTCTTCCCGCGCACGGACGCGTGAAATTCACGAGCGCCCGCGAGCTTAAGGCGCGCGAGGCGGGACATATAAGCTTCGAGCTTTTCCAGATCGAATACGAAGACAGGATCGATTTAAATTTGTGCGTCGGCGTTTTCCGCATCGGCGGAGAAGATCTGCCGGAAAACTTCGTTTTAAAGGAAGGCGCTTCGCTGACTTTCGACTGGAAGATGACCGACAGCGGCATTTTACAGGCGACCGTATCCGTCCAGAACGAAGACGGCTCGGTCTTGGAGCTTAAGGCGCCGCGTTTCTATGCGCCGCAGGCGGGGCAAGTCTCGTTTGCGGGCGAACAAGGCGTCAAGTTCGCCTCGGCCATCGTCAAGCAAGGCGAAGAAGAATGGGGCGATCTGGCCGCCGCCGTCGGCCCCGAAGGCGGCCCTGAAGTTCATTTGCTCAAAATGCGTTTGCAGGAGCAAAGCGAAGTTTTAGGCGAATCCGCGGACGATCCTGAAGCCCTGCGCCGCGCGGCGGAAGAAGCCCGCTTTGTGCGGCAGGATATCGCCCGCATCGGCAAGAAATACCGTCCCGCATTGTTGCAGCGCCGCTTGGGCAAGATGTCCGCCGTCTTCAACCGCATTGCTCGTGCGCACGCCTCGAAGTCCGAAAGCGAGCGTTTCGACAACCACGCCTCAAAGGTGCAAGAGATCATCGACAACGGCAAGGCCGAGTTTTACGACGACGCCGATTTGCATATGTCCGAAATGCGCGATTTGTTCTTTGTCGTCGCGTGGCGCGACGGCGGTTATGTGGCCGCGTGGTTCAAGCGCCTGTCCGGCGAGCCTTTCCTGTTCCCCGACGTCGAGGAATTCCAGAATTTGGTCAAAGAAGGCGCCGCGCTTGTTTCTTCGCGGGACCCCGAAGCGCTGCGCACCGTCGTCAAACGCATGCTGTCCGCGCGCATCGCACTGGGCGCAAGCGACACCGCCGGCGAATTGGCGACGATCGTAAAAGCGTAAATCACCCTCGCTTTTTCCTCTTTCCCACTCGGTATTATTCTCTTTTGTCATTCCGGAAATCGCGTTTTTGCACATGCAAATGCGCGATTGTCGGGAATCCGGATTAAATTTTTTTGATTTTTCGTCATCCCTGTTATCGGCCCGCCTTTTTAACCCGCACCATGCTTAGGAAAAATCACAGGAACATCAAAGAGTTATGATATATCCCAATTATTTTATAAATTATGTGATTTTTCCGTTGACATTCAATGAAACAGGGGCTATATACACGTCGCACCCTTAAAAAAGGTGCGTTGGTTCCAGTCTGGGGCCCTCCCGAGTTCTCGAGAACGCGGAGGAAATCGGCCCGTGACCGAACCGGCAGGCTTCATGTCGCCGCCTTGTATTTTCAAGGTCGCGGGAAGCGCGCTTCCTATTTTTTAGAAAGTGTTTTTTGATTATTATTTTTAAGGAGATTGAAAAAATGAGTTAGGCGAACGGAAGTGAAAAACAAACAAAGAATTACGCGATAATATCAGGCAAAAGCTTGCTTTCGATGCGGATGATCTCGTCGCGCAGGGTGAGCTTTTTCTTCTTCAGGCGCTGGATTTGAATCATATCGGGCGTGGCGCGCTGCGACAACGCGTTGATCGCGTCATCCAAATCGCGGTGCTCGGCCTTCAACTGGGCCAGAAGTTCCTGAAGTTTTTCTTGCTCGTTCATATAATTTCTTTTGTGCCTAAACGATTCTTATACCAGAAAATCGGCCTTTTTTCCACGTTTCAATGAATACAAAGACTTTTTAAAATCACATAGAGCTTGTTACAGCGATTTGCCCTGTCCGCCGAAGCCTTGGCGAAGGCGGAAGCCCAAGATCACGAGATCATACAGGCTTTCTCATAAAAAAGGCGGGGACTGCTCCCCGCCTTTTTCGTAACTGACAAGTAAGTCGCTTACTTGAGCTCGACGGCTGCGCCGACGGCTTCAAGCTGCTTCTTGAACTTCTCGGCATCGGCCTTGCTGACGCCTTCCTTAAGCGGCTTCGGAGCGGCTTCGACCAAGTCCTTGGCTTCCTTGAGGCCCAGACCCGTGATCGCGCGGACTTCCTTAATGACTTCGATCTTCTTGTCGCCGGACTTGGCGAGGACGACCGTGTATTCGCTCTTCTCTTCAGCGGCGGCGGCGGGGCCGGCAGCGGCTGCGGCAGCGGCGACCGGAGCGGCGGCGCTGACGCCCCACTTGGTTTCCAAAGCCTTCGACAATTCGGCGGCTTCCAAGACCGTCAGCGTGGACAGCTCTTCGACCAGTTTTTCAATCTTCGACATCTTACTTTCTCCTTTGTTGAACCTAGTTAGTTAATAAAAAACTTCCCTTTCGCCGCCGACGCGGCGAAAGAAAACTTGTTAAGCGCTCTGCCTTCCGCGGGCGGCCAGAACACGGGCCACCTGCCCCGCCGGAGCCTGAAGAATGCGGGCGATTTGCGATGCGGGCGTCTGCAGCAAGCCGGCGATCTTGGCGCGGAGCTGATCAAGCGACGGCAACGCCGCCAGAACCTTGATCTGGGCTTCGTCCATGACTTCGCCGTTCATGATGCCGCCGACGACCTTGAACTTGTCGTTTTTCTTTGCGAATTCGACCGAAGCTTTGGCTGCGGCGACGACGTCCTTGGAATAAGCCAACGCCGTCGGGCCGTGCAAAAACTTTTCAAGCGCGGCGAACTTGCCTTTTTCGATGACGTGCTTGACGAGCTTGTTCTTCGCGACCCTGAGCCCGACGCCTTCTTTGCGCATCGCCACGCGCAAAGCGCGTGTCTGATCGGCGTTAAGGCCGAGCTGCTGGTTGACGATGATGATTTCCGAATCCTTGATCTCGGCGTCGATGGCCGTGATCTTCTTGCCCTTAATCAGGCGATTGGGGCTTTCGTGCGTCTTCTTGTTCATGCGTCGCTCCTTCAAAACAAAAACACACCGCGCAAAAAAGCGCGGCGAAAAAATCCAGTTTGTCAGAGGGAAGATGAGAAAGACAACGCGCCTAAAACGCGGGATGCCCGCGGAAGCGCCTTTTGTCTTGTCCCGTCTATTGCTGGCGAATTTTAAGCTTCCGAAGAAGCGCCCGCAGTCTCTGACAGGTTTGCCTTGTTGCGCAAGGCAGGCAGGGGTTGTAGCCCACACCTTCGAACAAAAGCAAACAATTTCTCGCCTTTGCCCGTCGCTTTCTTCAAAAACACGCCCTCCGAAGAAGATGTGTTTTTGTTAACAAACCCAAAGACTTATGCAGCCTTTTCTTCTTTCGGCTCGACCTTGACCGTAATCGTGATCTTGCCGCCAGCCTTTTCAATCGCGGCGATAGCGGATTTGGAAGCTCCCGCAACCGTCACGTCGATCTTGGCCTTAAGTTCGCCTTTGCCGATGATGCGAACGCCGTCGCGAGCCTTCGAGGCCACGCCGGACGCCATCAGGCTTTCGGACGTAATGGGCTTCGAAGCGTCGATTTGGCCCTTGTCGATCGCGGCCTGCAGACGAAGAAGATTCACGGCCGAATAATCCTTGGCGAAAATGTTCTTGAAACCGCGCTTGGGCAAGCGGCGGGCGAGCGGCATCTGGCCGCCGATGAACCCCTTAAGGCGCACGCCCGTACGAGCCTTCTGGCCCTTGACGCCGCGGCCGCAGGTCTTGCCCTTGCCGGAGCCGATGCCACGGCCCACGGTAATGCGCGTTTTGCGCGCGCCGGGATTGTCACGGAGATCGTTGAGCTTCATTTTCTTAATCCTTCTTTTCTACCACGGTCACCAAATGGCGAACGCGGGTAATCATGCCGCGAACGGCCGGCGTGTCTTGCAATTCGCGCGTCTTGCGGACGCGTCCAAGGCCGAGGCCGAGCAGCGTTTCTTTCATTTTCGGGCCGTTGCCGGTCGTGCCGCCGATTTGCGTCACGAGGAGCGTCTTGCCCGATTTCTTTGTCTGAACCTTGGTTGTCATTTCACGTCCCCGTATTCCTTAGCGACTTCCTCGGCCTGTTTCTTGCCGAGAATTTCGTTGACCTTCTTGCCGCGGCGCACCGCGACCGAACGCGGGCTGGCGACCTGATCGAGCGCGGCGAACGTCGCCTTGATCATGTTGTGAGGATTGCTGGAACCGACGGACTTGGCGACCACGTCGTGGATGCCCAGAGCTTCGAACAGCGCGCGCATCGGGCCGCCCGCGATGATACCGGTACCCGCAGGAGCCGTGCGCAAAACGACCTTGCCCGCGCCGTAGCGGCCCAGAACGTCGTGATGCAATGTCCGGCCTTCGCGCAACGGAATGCGCTTCATATTGCGCTTGGCGGCGTTCGTCGCCTTCGAAATCGCTTCGGGAACTTCGCGAGCCTTGCCCGTGCCGTAACCGACGCGGCCTTTGCCGTCGCCGACGATCACCATCGCGGCCATCTTGAAGCTTTTGCCGCCTTTGACGACCTTGGTCACGCGGTTGATGCCGACGAGCTTTTCGATAAGCTCGCTGCCTTCGCGTTCGTCTTTGTCTTCGCTCTTTTTTGATCTTTCGGGCTTCGCCATACTATTTTCCTCTGTTTAATTAGAAGGACAGGCCGGCGCTGCGCGCGGCCTCGGCCAATTCCTTGACGCGGCCGTGGTAGATGTAACCGCCGCGGTCGAACACAACTTCCTTGATCCCCGCCTTGATGGCGCGTTCGGCAACCAGTTCGCCGACGGCCTTGGCCGCCGCCTTGTTGGCTCCCGTCTTGAGCTTCTTTTTAAGAGCCTCTTCGAGCGTCGACGCGGCGACGAGGGTCTTGCCCGCCTTGTCGTCGATGATCTGGACGGAGATGTTTTTCTCCGAGCGATGCACCGACAGGCGCGGACGGCCGTGCGCGTTCTTCGCTATGTTGTAGCGGGTGCGCTTGGCGCGGCGTTCGTGGAGTTCTTTTGCACTTAACATGTTAGCCTCTGTTCATTTCCTTTATTTCTTCTTGCCTTCTTTGCGGCGGATGACTTCGCCTTGATACATAATGCCTTTGCCCTTGTAGGGTTCCGGCTTCTTCATGCCGCGAATTTCCGCTGCGACTTGGCCGACTTGCTGCTTGTCGATGCCCGTAATTTCCAGCACGGTCGGCTTTGCGGCCTTGATCGTGATTCCCGCCGGAGGCGCAAAGCGCACTTCGTGGCTGAAGCCGATTTGAAGGACCAGATCCTTGCCCTGCATGGCCGCTTTAAAGCCGACGCCTTCGATTTGAAGCGTCGTCTTGAAGCCTTCGGTCACGCCCTTGACCATATTGTTGATGTTGTTGCGGGCCGTTCCCCACAAAACGCGCGCGCGAGGAGAATCATGGGCCTTGGAAACGGCGATTTTGCCGCCTTCGACCTTAAGGCCGATTTCTGACGGAACGGTAAGGCTCAGGTTTCCCAGCTTGCCCTTAACGGCAATGGTCTGGCCTTTCACTTCCGCCGTAACGCCTTGCGGCAGAGCGACGGGATATTTGCCAACGCGTGACATTTTCTTACCTCAAACTTTCGTGACTCATCACTCTCGAATTAAAACACCCGACAAAGGACTTCTCCTCCGACGTGTTGCGCGCGCGCTTCGTTGTCCGAAAGCACGCCACGCGGCGTCGAAAGAATGGATATGCCAAGTCCGTTGAAAACGCGGCCCAGATCCTTGATGCCGGCGTAAACGCGGCGTCCGGGGGTCGAAACGCGCTCAATTTTACGAATAGCTGGCGAGCCTTCGTGGTACTTCAGTTCGATTTCGAACTGGGCTTGCGCCGTCCCCTTTTTCACTTCCGTATAGCCGCGGATATAGCCTTCGCGGATCAGCGTTTCGAGAACGTCCTTGCGGTGTCTCGACGCCGGACAGCCTACGACCGCCATATTCGCCATCTGACCGTTACGAATGCGGGTCAGCATATCGCCAATTGTATCGGTTACTACAGACATATGGGCCCCTCCCTTACCAGCTCGACTTGACCACACCCGGGATCTGGCCCGAAGAGGCCAGCTCGCGGAATTTAATGCGGCTAAGTTTGAATTTGCGATAGTTGCCGCGGGGACGTCCCGTCAGCAAGCAGCGATTGTGTTGGCGAATCTTCGCGCCGTTGCGCGGCATTTCCGCCAGCTTCATGACAGCTTCGAAACGCTCTTCCATCGACGTTTCCTTATTATGGATCGTGGCGTTAAGGGCCGCGCGGCGTTTCGAGAACTTCTTCTCGAGCCGTTTGCGCTTGCCTTCCTTTTCGATCATGCATTTTTTAGCCATTCGTTTTTTCTCCTTGCGCCTGGAAGGGCATGTTGAAAGCGCGTAGCAATTCGCGCGCTTCGTCGTCGGTTTTCGCGGTCGTGCAGATCACGATGTCCATGCCGCGGATTTCGTCGATCTTGTCGTATTCGATTTCGGGAAACACGATCTGTTCCTTAAGGCCCAGCGCGTAGTTGCCGCTGCCGTCGAAGCTCTTGGCCGAAACGCCGCGGAAGTCGCGCACGCGCGGCAGAGCGATCGTAATCAGGCGGTCGAGAAATTCGTACATCTTGTCGCGGCGAAGCGTGACTTTGCAGCCGATGCCCAAGCCCCCGCGCAATTTGAACGCAGCGATGGCCTTGCGCGATTGGGTGATGACGGGCTTCTGACCCGCGATCAGCGCAAGTTCTTCAGCCGCGTTCTTCGTCTTCTTGCTGTCATTGACGGCTTCGCCCACGCCCATGTTGATGACGATCTTGTCAAGGTGCGGGATCTGCATGGCGTTCTTGTAGCCGAATTTCTTGGTCAGGTCGGCTTTCACCGTGTCCTGATAGAGCTTCTGCAAGCGCGGAACGTATTTATCTTTTTTCGCTGCAACCATTTTAAACCTCTTAAACTTCTTCGCCGGAGCGACGCGCAACGCGCGTTTTGACGCCCTTGACGAACTTGTAGCCGACGCGCGTCGCCTTGCTGGTCTTGGTATCGACAAGCGCGACGTTCGACGCATGAATAGGAGCCTCGCGGCGAATGATGCCGCCCTGTGGATTACCCTGCGAAGGCTTCGTGTGGCGCGCAATCATGTTGACGCCCGAAACCGTGACGCGATTGTCCTTAGGATAAACGGACGTGATTTCGCCCGTCTTGCCTTTGTCTTTGCCCGCCAGCACAATCACTTTGTCTTTTTTCTTGATCTTCATAGTCCCGTCCTCACAAAACTTCTTCGGCTAAAGAGATGATCTTCATAAAGCCAAGGCTGCGCAGTTCGCGCGTCACCGGCCCAAAGATGCGGGTGCCGATGGGTTCCAGATCCTTGTTGATCAGCACGGCCGCGTTTTTATCGAAGCGGATCAGCGTGCCGTCTTTGCGGTGCAGCGCGTACTTCTGGCGAACGATGACAGCCTTATGGACGTCGCCCTTCTTGACCTTGCCGCGCGGAATGGCTTCGCGGATCGATACGACGATGATGTCGCCGATCGTCGCCGTCGTCCGGTGAGAGCCGCCCGGAACCTTGATGCAGCACACGGCTTTTGCGCCGCTGTTATCCGCTACCTCAAGGACTGTTTCCATTTGAATCATGGTTGTTTCCCTGTTCTAAACCGTTACTTCGCTGTCTTCTTGACGGGCTTCGTTTCCGCCTTTTCGTCCACCAGCATCCAACGCTTGCGCTTGCTGATGGGCGCGCATTCGATAATCGACACGACATCGCCGATTTTGCATCTGTTCTTTTCGTCGTGCGCCGCATACTTTTTAGACTTGCGGATGTACTTTTTATAA
>CAZQOE010000003.1:0-21239 GCA_964594935.1 uncultured Rhodospirillaceae bacterium
AAGCTTTCTGCTGCTAGCTGGAATAGCCGGAGCTTATTGGAGCTTTACTGGCGTTTCCCGTTCAGGCCGTGAAAGCCGAGAGCGCAGCACCATTGACGGCTCAAACACCAGTTGAAACGATTTCTTCTCAAGAGTTCAAAACGCTTATTGCTTCTAGAAAACCTATATATATCTTGGATGTGCGCCAGAAAGAGGAATACGACGCCGGGCATATCAAGAATGCTGCGTCGATTCCTTTGGATACGCTTCCTGATCACATTAACGACCTTCCCAAGAATAAAGAGATTGTCGTCTATTGCCGTTCCGGAAAAAGAAGCGCTCAGGCCGTCGCCTTCTTGCACGCGCAGGGCTTTATGAATGTTGTAAGCCTCGATGGAGGATATTCGACCTGTACGATGAACTCCATGTGCTAGCAAGAGACGTATGGCAGGCTAATGATGTCATCAAAGCGTAAAAAGATCTCTGCTAAACGCGGATATAAAGTTACAGGCCAGCGCAAAGCCATTTTGCAAGCGTTGGCGCAATCGTCAGACCATCCCAACGTTGAAGAGTTGCGTAAGCGCGTTCAGAAACGCAATCCTAAAATCGGCACGGCGACAATATACCGCACCATGCGCCTATTTGAAGAAGAGGGCATTGTTCACAAGCATGAGTTCGGCGATGGACGGGCGCGCTACGAAGATATTCAGGGAAAACATCACGACCATTTGATCGATGTGAAAAGCGGAAGAATAATTGAGTTTGAGAACGCCAACGTTGAGCGCCTGCAGAAAGCCATTGCCAAAAAACTAGGCTTCACGCTCGTGGGGCACAGACTCGAACTTTATGGCGTTCCAATTAAAAAGAAACAGGTATAGAGGTGCCATCGGCATTTTGAGCGCATTAAGCTCGTTAGGGCATTGTTTATAATTGAGAATGATTATCATTTACATATACGCACATATACCGTACCCTGTCTGACAATATCGCAAAACGGACCCCCTCCATGTACGCACCCCCTCTTTTATCCAGGCGCTTATCATTTACAGATAATATGGACAAAGCGATAGAAGCGATCGAAGTCTATCTCCAGACGCTTTATCCTCGCGTTGCTTGGGTCGTATGCAGCAGGTTTCGGCAAGACCGCATCGAAACGCTCGAAGATCCCCACGGGCATCCAGAACACCCAACGGATGCGTTATTGATGGATTTCTTCTTGCCGAATAATCCAAAACCGATCTAGCCTCAGACGCAAAGACCGCGTTTTCCTCCGTAGGTTATGTCGAGAAGTTTTTGGGTGTCATCCTGTCGCGGCTGCTCCAGTTTTTCGACTTCTTTGCGCACAACGTTCAGGCCAATAGCTTTCGTTTCAGGCGAAGCATAGTCTTCCAAGTATTCCGTCAATGTTATAAGCGCATTCGGCGTGCAACGCTTTTTGATTTCTCCCGTTTTGGCCCAAAGCGTTATGAAATGGCTTCCTTCGCGTCCCTTTGTTTCGCAGGCCGTACACCAAGAAGGAATGAAACCTGTTTCAAGAAGATCACGGACAACTTCGTCGAGGGGACGATGATCGCCAAGCTCAAATTGTCCAGCGCGTGCGTCTTGGCCTTCCGTATATCCGCCGGGATCGGTCCTGCTCCCCGCCGAAACCTGCGAAATGCCGCATTCAAGAGTTTTTTTGCGAATTTCCGGTGTTTCGCGCGTCGACATAATCATGCCCGTATAGGGGACGGCCAGACGCATAATAGAGATGATTTTCAGGAAATCCTCGTCCGATACGACGTTAGGCGGATTGAGCGATACTTCCGATCCGTTTGCGGGTTCGATGCGCGGAAAACTGATCGTATGCGCCCCGGAACCCAATTCTTCGATATGTGCGATATGGCATTTCAAGGCCAAAATCTCGAATCTCCAGTCTGCAAGACCAAGCAGAAATCCCATGCCAAAATCGCCAATTCCGGCTTCGTTCGCACGATCAAACACATTCGCGCGCCAAGCGTAATCGGCTTTTTTGCCTTTAAGGTGATGCTTTTTATAAACATCGGGATCGTATGTTTCCTGGAAGCATTGATACGTTCCAACACCGGCTTCCCGAAGTCTTATGAAATCTTCGACACTCAAAGGCGCGATATTGGCATTAACTCTGCGAATGTCGCCCTTGCCCTCTTTGATAGAATACAGGGTTTTCATGGCGTCAAGAATGTATTGGAAGCCGCCGAGTTCTTTTGAATACGATTCACCCGCAACCAAAAGAACGCGTTTGTGGCCCTGTCTGACCAAAATTCTCGCTTGGTTTGCAATTTGCTCAAGCGAAAGCTCCGTACGCGGAAGATCGAGATTGCTTGCGCGGAAAGCGCAATAATCGCATTCGTTCTTGCAGAAATTGGTTATGTAGAGAGGCGCAAAGGTGACAATACGGTTGCCGTATGTGTATTCCTTGATTTGCTTCGCTGTTGCATGAAGCTCTTCCAGCAAATCAGGGCTTTTAATGGTAGAAAGCGCCGCTATTTCATCGAGCGTTATTCCCTTAAGCTCTCTCTTGTCGGGAGATAACGCTTCTTTTGTTCTCGCTTCTTCGACGGCCAAGCACATCTTTTTAAAGATTTTTTTAACGGCAAGCCTGTCTTCTTCTTGATGTTTCTGAACAAGCGCTCTAATTGCCGGAACATCAAGCCAAGAAACGGGCATGTCGAGATTCTCCGAGGTTTCCGTCATCACGTCACCCTTTATTATCAGCCTTCAGTATATTCAAGCGTTGTTGAGCTTCTTCAATTTGCTTTTCAAGCATCGTCATTTCAGCATCCTGCGAAGCGATGCCCAATCCGCGGCCTAAAGGCACGAACCACCTTTGCCTCCTGCGGCGGACAAAGCCGAACCGCCCTTTATATGGCGCACCTGCCCAATGGCAACCGCCTCGCCCGCGCCCCAGCGGGCCCGTTCCCATGGGCCCGGTTTTATCTAATGCTGGCATAATTGCCTCCATTTTTGAGATTTGACCGCCCTTTTTCCAAGAGCGCTAATAATGAGCATATGTTCATATCAGATATAGAATTGTTTTTGCGTTTGTCAACCCCGTTATGCACATATGTGCATAATTCCTTTGACATTGGAAAAACAAATACATATATACAAGACACAATTACCTGTGAGAAAATTATGAGACCGCGTAAATGCCGCCTTATCCATTTCAGCCCTTCCGTGCGTTTCTTTAAGCCGCGCGGCATACCTCTTTGCGACCTTGTTGTCGTCAAGCTGAAGGACGAAGAATGGGAAGCCATACAGCTTTCCGATCACAAAGGCTTTGAGCAAGAAGAAGCCGCGAAATTGATGGGAATTTCCCGCTCAACTTTTTCGCGCATTTTATCGAGCGCAAGGAAGGCTATAGCCAAAGCTTTGGTCGAAGGAGCTGCGCTTGAGATCGACGGTGGCGATTTCATGCTCGTTGACGAGAAGAAAAGACGGAAAGGAAAAGCAAAATGAAGATTGCTTTTACGACATCAGGCAAGGATTTGGGTTCGGCGATGGAACCGCGCTTCGGACGCGCCACCGGTTTTTTGATTTACGACGCGGATCAAAAGAATTTTGTCGTCATCTCGAACGCAAATGCAAACGCTGCACAAGGCGCAGGCATTAAAGCTGTGGAGACTATAGCCAAAGCGGGCGCAAAAGCCCTCGTAACCGGAGAATGCGGCCCAAAGGCCGTCAATGCCCTTAAGCAGACGAAGATTCCGGCTTTCTCGTGCAAAGACAAGAGCGTTCAGGAAGCTCTTGATCTTTTTCTTGCCAATAAATTGCCGCCAATCGTCGCATGATTGTTGCAGTTGCATCGGGCAAAGGTGGAACAGGAAAGACAACGATTGCCGTCAACCTGGCGCTCGCCGCAGAAAGGCCGGTTCGTCTTCTTGACTGCGATGTTGAAGAACCAAACGCGCACCTTTTCCTGAGAACGACAAACAAAAGCGAACGCGTTGTGTCGATATCCGTACCGGAAATCGATGAAAGCCGGTGCGACGGATGCGCGTTGTGCGCGCAGGCTTGCGCGTTCAATGCTCTTGTTTCTTTTGGAACTATTCCTATTTTTGCTGCCGAGATGTGCCACGGATGCGGAGTTTGCACGCGCTCCTGCCCGCAGAAGGCTATTCATGAAATTGAAAAACGTATCGGCGTGATCGAAACATCGAAGGACGGTAATATCGATCTCGTTCAAGGACGGCTTGATGTTGGAAATGTATTGTCCACACCGCTTATTCGTGCCGTAAAGGAAGAAGCCCAAGGAGATCTTGTCATTTTGGACGCTCCGCCTGGAACCTCCTGCCCTGTTATCGCAACAATGCGCGATACCGATTTTGTCGTTTTGGTCACGGAGCCAACACCTTTCGGACTTAACGATCTAAAATTGGCCGTTGGCGCCGTGCGTGAGCTTGGCTTGCCTTTTGGCGTTGTCATCAATCGCGCGGACGCCTCGGATGGGTTTGTCCGTCCCTATCTTGAAGCTGAGGGAATAAGGCTGCTTGCTGAAATTCCTGATGACCGGCGAATTGCCGAAGCCTACGCCAAAGGCGTGCCGATCATCGAAACCTTATCTGAATATAGGAACCTTTTTGTCGGCCTCTTGCAAAAAATCCGCGAGGGGGCATGAAAGAAATCGTCGTCGTCAGCGGCAAAGGAGGAACGGGCAAAACGAGTCTCACGGCAAGCTTTGCGCTTCTTGCCCAAAATGCTGTTCTTGCGGATTGCGATGTCGATGCCGCCGATTTGCATTTACTCCTTGCGCCGCAGATTAAGGAACGCCATGAATTTTGGAGCGGTCACGAAGCCATTATAGACCAGAATAAATGCACTTCTTGCGGCGCATGCATGATCCTGTGCCGATTTAATGCTATCCGCGAAACGCCCGTCGATTCCGGAGAATATTCTTATCATATCGATCTGACGGCCTGCGAAGGATGCGGCGCTTGCGTGAGGTTTTGCCCCAAAAAAGCAGTCGAATCTAAGGATCGTCTTTGCGGCGAATGGATGATTTCTGAAACTCGCGCCGGACCTATGGTTCATGCGCAGTTAGGTATTGCAGCCGAAAATTCAGGGAAGCTCGTCTCTCTTGTCAAGCAAGAAGCGAAAAAACTTGCAGCGACAACAGGCTCCGAAACTCTTCTTGTCGATGGCCCGCCGGGAATAGGATGCCCTGTTATCGCATCACTAGCGGGGGCTTCGGCTGTTGTTATTGTTACCGAGCCGACACTTTCAGGTGAACACGATCTTTCAAGAGTCTTGGAACTTGTTCAGCATTTCAAAATCCCGGCTTATGTGTGCGTCAATAAATGGGATATCTGTCCTGATATGGCCGCTCGAATTGAGCATCAAGCCGAAGCTTCGGGTGCCATTATTCTCGGGCGCATCCGTTATGATGCCGCAGTTAACGACGCCCAAAAGACACTGAAAACCATTATCGAAACCGGCGCTCCCAGCGCCGCCGATGTTCGGAAAATCTGGGATAATCTCGTTCAACACCTGACAGAAAAGGAATACCCTTCATGAAAATCGCCATTCCCGTCGAGAACAACAAGCTTTTTCCCCACTTTGGCCATTGCCCCGCCTTTGCTCTTATCGAAGTCGATGAGAAGGCCAAGAGCATCAAATCGCGCTCCGACGTTCAAGCGCCACCGCATGAACCGGGACTTTTGCCTCCTTGGCTTGCCAAGCAAGGTGTCAATCTTATCATGGCAGGCGGCATCGGCGCGCGAGCCTGCGATCTTTTCTCTCAAAATGGGATCAAGGTTATCGCGGGCGTCCCGCTTGAGTCACCGGAATCCCTCGTTTCCGATTATTTGAACGGAAAGTTAATGACGGGCAAGAATAGTTGTGACCATTAGCTAGCGTCTTTCATCCATTCCGTTTTTACAAGCGAGCAGCTTTAGCATAATTCACCTTGATTACCTTACCTGTTACGGCAGCCTTATCAAGGTAATCCGCCCAGTTCTGTATTATAACTTTACGATCATCGAGAAACTTGGCGCTATTTTATAATCTGAATTTGTGGTACTGTTTGTCTGTCACTGTGAATATGGTTCAATCCTTTTTGAAGAACCAAAACCGTAGGGTAACTTTGGGGGTAGAAAAGCGTTTTAGTTTTGCATTGATGAATATATTACAATGCGTTATCGAAAGCGTTCGATCCCTCCCGCCGGTATTAAATCGCCGCCCGCGCTGCAAGACTTGATCCCCCACACTTTACCAAAGGGCGCGCCGGCACAGGCGCCGATTTCTTCTTTTCCAGCATTATTCCGTATTCGTACGAGTCGCAGAGCGCCTGAAGCGAGGCGTTGATGATGTTCGCCGACATGCCGACCGTCACCCACGATGATCCGTCTTTTGTGTTTTCGCTTTCCAAAAGCACGCGCGTCGTCGCCGCCGTGGCCGATTTGGTGTCGAGAATGCGGACGTGATAATCGGCCAGCCGGATTTCCGCGATTTCCGGATACGTCTCGACCAACGCCTTGCGCAACGCCCCGTCGAGCGCATTGACGGGCCCCACCCCTTCGGCTTTCGCGTCGAGGCACCGTTTGCCAATCTTTAATTTGATGCTTGCGCAGGATGTCATGTCGAAATTCCGGTTCGCGTTGCCCGATCCGGTGTCTTGAATCGCGCATTTCTTGACCGAAAAGAATTCCGGCGACCTTCCCACGGCGCGCAGGGACAAAAGGGCGAAACTCGCCAGCGCATGGTCATAGGCAAAGCCTTGCCGGCTTCTTTGCTTCACGTCGTCCAGCAAAGTCTTCAAGGCGTGATCGTCGTCGGCAACCTCGATCCCGAGCTCGGCAAGCTGCTGGCGCAAATTCGACAACCCCGCCTGATCGGAAATAATCACGTCGCGTTGATTGCCGACAAGCCCGGGCGATAAATGCTCGTATGTGCGGGGGTCTTTGGCGACGGCAGAGGCGTGAAGCCCCCCTTTGTGCGCAAAGGCGCTGACGCCCACATAAGGCGCGTTCGACGGTACGTCTTTATCCAGAAGCGTCGCGAAAGAACGGCTGATTTTGACAAGATTGGTCAGCGCTTTTTCCGAAACGCCGACGTCATAGCCCATTTTGTTGCGCAGCGTGGGAATAAGGGTGACCAGATTGGCATTGCCGCACCGCTCGCCAAGGCCGTTAAGCGTGCCCTGAACCATCTCGCATCCGGCGCGGACGGCCATAAGGCTGTTGGCGACGGCGTTGCCCGTATCGTCGTGGCAATGAACGCCCAGACGCGCGTCGGGCAGCGCTTTTCCAACTTTCTTGACGATTGAAAAGACTTCATGAGGCAAGGTTCCGCCGTTGGTGTCGCATAGGACAATCCACGCCGCGCCCGCTTCGTGCGCCGCGCGCAGGCACGACACGGCATATTTTTTGTTGTCCTTGTATCCGTCGAAGAAATGCTCGGCGTCGAACAAAACCTCTTTCCCCCGCTTCGCCATAAAGGCGGCGCTGTCGCCGATCATATGCACGTTTTTATCGAGCGACACGCCAAGCGCGTTGGTCGCGTGAAAATCCCATGTCTTTCCGACAAGGCAAACGGCGGAAGCCTTGGATTCCGCGAGCTTCAAAAGCCCTTCGTCTTTTTCGGCCTTGCCTTTGGGGCGGCACGTCATGCCGAACGCCGCCAGCTTGGCATTGGCCAAAAGCGGAGGCGACGCGAAAAATTCATCGTCAACGGGATTTGCGCCGGGCCATCCGCCTTCGACGTAGGCCACGCCGAACCGATCGAGCCAGCCGGATATTTTTTGCTTATCCTTGACGGATAAATTGACGCCCCGCGTTTGGGCCCCGTCGCGCAGCGTTGTGTCGTACAGAAAAAGACGTTTTGTCACAGAACAAACTCCCTCACCGAAGAGGTTGAATAAAAAGACCGGTGCTATGGGTGAGACGTTCTGTTTTTCCTGCTTACGCAGGAATAATAATCGCGGCAATAATGATCGCGGACGCAAGCAAACCCCGCGCCTGTGCGGCGCTTTCCGTCGAAACCGACGTATATGAAGGGTTGCTGCTCATACGGGTAGTTTATGCCCTCTCGCCTGAAAGGCAAGAAAATACTCGTAATATCCTGATAAACAAAGTTTTTTACAATATTTTTGCTTACCTCGGTCGTTTTGTTTGACTCCCTAATTGGTATACTGTACTACTATGCTGGTACAGTACAACACACCGTAAACAGGACGCCATGACGACAGAACGCATACGCATTGCCTTACAAAAATCGGGCCGCATGGCCGACGACAGCCTCGAGCTCCTCAAAAAATGCGGCCTGCACATCGACCGCACCAAGGATCAGCTGTTCTGCCGCGTCAAGGAACTTCCCATCGACCTTCTTTTGATCCGCGACGACGACATTCCGGGTTTCGTCAACAACGGCATTTGCGACCTTGGCATCGTCGGTGAAAACGTGTTTGCGGAACAATGCGCGACCGACAACCAAAGCTTTTCCGCAACCGTTTTGGAAAAACTCGGCTTTTCGCTGTGCCGCCTGTCCATTGCCGTGCCGGAAGACGGAAAAATCGACAAAGTCGCCGATCTGGAAGGCAAAACGCTGGCGACCTCGTACCCTGCCCTTCTGCACGCCTTCCTGAATAAACACAATATTATGGCAAAGACTCTTTTAATGAGCGGTTCGGTCGAAGTCGCGCCGCGCCTCAAAATCGCCGACGCCATTTGCGACATCGTCGCGTCCGGCGCGACGCTTACGGCCAACAACTTGCGCGAACTGACCGTCGTGCTGAAAAGCGAGGCTTTACTTATACGCTCGCCGCAGAAGCTTTCCGGCGACAAGGAAGCGCTTATTCTTTGCCTGCTGTCGCGCATGCGCGGCGCGCTGGGGGCCGAAGACAGCAAGTACATCATGATGAACGCCCCGCGCGACGCCATCACTAAAATCGCCAAACTCCTGCCGGGCTGCGACTCCCCGACGATTATGGACTTGAAGAATGAAGACATGGTGGCCATCCACGCCGTCTGCAAGGAAGCTGTCTTTTGGGACACGGTGGAAAAGCTGCAGGGAGCAGGAGCCAGCGCCATTCTGGTCATGCCTATCGAAAAGATGGCCGCATGAACTGGCTCACCACACTGATACGTCCCGATTTGCGTAAACTCGCGGCTTATAGATCCGCCCGAACGGAAGCTGGTGGTTTTACGCTGGACATCGGCATTGATGCGAATGAATTTCCGTGGCCTCCGTTCGGCTTCGCCTCGGCGGAATGCAAACTCAACCGATATCCCGACCCGCAACCAAAGGCGCTTATCGAAAAACTCGCCGCGCTCTGGAATATTGCGCCGAAATCGCTTCTTGTCGGACGGGGAAGCGACGAAGGCATCGATAGCCTTATCCGGCTTTTCTGCCGCGCTGGTAAAGACCAAATCCTTATCTGCCCGCCAACGTACGGCATGTACAAGGTCGCGGCGACGGTTCAGGGCGCGGAAACGCTTACGGTTCCGTTGAAATCCGATGGACAAATGGATGTCAAAATTATCCTGAAGACCTGCACGCCGCGCACAAAACTGATCTTCATCCCCTCGCCCAACGCACCGATGGGCCATTTGATGAAACGTCAGGACATTCTGGCTTTGTGTAAAGCGAGGGCGAACAAAAGCCTGATTATTATCGACGAAGCCTATATCGAATTTTCGGATACGCCCGAAGGCATGCTGGACAGCCTGAAAAACAAGCCAAATCTGGTTGTTTTACGAACTTTGTCCAAAGCGCACGCGTTGGCGGGCGAGCGCATCGGATGCGTCATCGGCGCGCCGGAGCTTATTCAAAATCTGTTGAAAATTCTGGCGCCCTATCCGTTGACGCAAACAAGCATCCTTTCGGCTCTTGACGCCCTTGGCCCGAACGGGCTTGTGCAAAACGCCGAACGCCGCAAGTTGCTGGTGTCAGAACGCGAACGCATGGCGAAGCTTCTTCTTCAATCGCCTTACATCGTCCGTATTTTTCCAAGCGTCGCGAATTTTCTTCTGGCAAAAACAAAGAATTCCGCCGCCGTCATGAGGGAACTAAAAAAATATGGAATCCTCGCGCGCGACCGGAACAGCGAAATACCCCATACCGTGCGGTTTTCTATCGGCACGCCCGAAGAAAACAACCTTGTCCTTGCGGCTTTGGGGGTGAACGTGAAAGCCCCCGCGCCGGTGCAACGCCTTTTCAGCTCGCGCCGGAAGACCAAAGAAACCCGCATCGACGTTACGGTCAATCTCGACGCGCCGGATTTTCTGAAAGTCGATACGGGCATCGGGTTCTTCGACCACATGCTGGAGCAAATCGCCAAACACGGGGGCTTTGGACTTCAGCTAAAGTGCCAAGGCGATTTGCATATAGACACGCATCATTCGATCGAAGATTGCGCTCTGGCGCTTGGCGAAGCGTTGAGGGCGGCACTCAGCGACAAGCGCGGCATAGGCCGTTACGGCTTCACGACGCCTTTGGACGAAGCGCTTGCGCAAATATCCATCGACCTTTCGGGACGCCCCTATTTTGCGCTCAAGGGCAGTCTTTCGGACGACATGATCCCGCATTTTTTCCAATCATTCGCCAACTCTCTTGGCGCGGCAATTCACCTGACGGTCAGCGGCGAAAACACGCATCACATGATCGAAGCGGCGTTTAAAGCCACGGGCCGCGCCTTGCGCCAAGCCATCAGGCGCGAAGGCTTCGACCTTCCATCGACAAAGGGGGCGTTATGACCCTCGCTGTCATCGATAGCGGCGTCGCGAATTTGGCCTCGGTGATGGGCGCGCTTAAACGCCTGAACGCGGATGCCGTTGTCACCAGCGACGCGCAAGTGATACGCGCCGCATCGCGCGTGATTTTGCCGGGCGTCGGCGCCGCATCGGCCGCCATGGCGCAACTCGACGCTAAAAAACTTTCCGACGTCATACGCACCTTGACGCAGCCGGTTTTGGGAATCTGCCTCGGCATGCAGCTTTTCTACGAACGCTCGGAAGAAAGCGGCGGCTGCCAAGGCCTTGGCATCATCAAGGGCAACGTCAAACAACTGCCCGCAAAACAAGGCATGCCCATCCCGCATATGGGTTGGAACCAGCTTTTGCTGTGCGTCAAAAAACACCCGCTTTTGCGCGGCGTCACGTCCGGAAGCTTCGTCTATTTTGTTCACAGTTTCGCCGCGCCTATTTCCGACGCGACTCTCGCCTCGTGCGATTACAGCGAGGCTTTTACGGCTATCGTCGGATATAAAAACTTTTTCGGCTGCCAATTCCATCCCGAGCGTTCGGGAGCCGTCGGCAACCGCATCCTTCAAAACTTTCTGGATTTGTGACATGGACATATTTCCCGCCATCGATCTTAAAAACGGCCAATGTGTGCGCCTGACGCAAGGCGATTTCGATATGGCCAAAATTTATGAAACCGACCCGATTAGGCAGGCGCAAAAATTCGCCGACGCCGGAGCCGGTTGGCTGCATGTCGTTGATCTTGATGGCGCAAAGCAAGGCGAGATGAAACAAATCGACATCATCGCAAATCTTGCCAACCAAACGCCGCTTAAAATCCAGACCGGCGGCGGAATCCGCAGCGCCAAAACCATTCAAAAGCTTTTGAAATCGGGTGTTCAGCGCATCGTCGTTGGTAGCCTTGCCATTAAAAACAAAGCTCTGGTTCAGGAATGGCTCAAAGAATTCGGGCCCCGACGTATCGTCCTCGCCTTCGACGTCAAATTCATCGACAGCCAGCCTGTCGTTTTAACTCAGGGCTGGCAGAGCGAAAGCAAGCAATTGCTTTGGGACGTTCTGGATGCTTATGAAGAAAGCGGCCTGAGCCACATTCTTTGCACCGACGTAAGCCGCGACGGCATGCTGACAGGCGCAAATACCGCCCTTTATCAATCCATCCGCCAACGCGCGCCGAAACTCGACGTTTTGGCCTCCGGCGGCGTCAGCAGCCTTGATGACTTGCTGAAACTCGCCAAGGTTCCCGTCGCGGGCGCTATCGTCGGCAAAGCGATTTACGAATGCCGCCTCGACCTCGACGACGCGCTCAAGCAGGTGAAAAATGCTGGCTAAACGCATCATTCCCTGCCTCGACGTCAAGGACGGCAAAGTCGTCAAAGGCGTGCAATTCCGCGATCACGAAATCGTCGGCGATATATTAAGTCTTGCCAAACGCTACCGAGACGAAGGCGCGGACGAACTGGTTTTCTACGACATCACGGCAAGCAGCGACGGGCGCATGGTCGACAGGCAATGGATTGCGCGCGTAGCCGAAGTCATCGACATTCCCTTCTGTGTCGCAGGCGGCATCCGCACGGCAGACGATGCGCGCGCGATTTTGGCCAACGGCGCGGATAAAATTTCCATCAATTCTCCGGCATTGGAAAATCCCGACATCATCGACGCTCTGGCCAAGGAGTTCGGCAATCAATGCATCGTCGTCGGCATCGATAGCAAGAAACAGGACGGCGATTATCGGGTTTATCAATACACAGGCGACGCCGCCAAAACGATTGAGACGCGGCGCAACACGCTAAATTGGGCCCAAGAGGCGGCGTCTCGCGGCGCGGGCGAAATTGTTTTGAACTGCATGGATCAAGACGGCGTCAAACGCGGCTACGACATTGAGCAACTATCGACAGTAAGAAACCTTATCTCCATTCCCCTTATCGCGTCGGGCGGCGCGGGAAGATTGGAACATTTTGCCGACGTTTTTTTGAAAGCCCGCGTCGACGGAGCTCTTGCGGCAAGCGTATTTCATAAGCAGATCCTGACAATCGGCGAAATCAAAGGCTTCTTGAAACAACAAAGCGTTCCGGTGCGGCTATGACAAAGAAATTGACCATGAAATCCATCGACTGGGTAAAGGGCGGCGGGCTTGTTCCTGCCATCGTCCAGGATTCGCGTTCCTTGCGCGTTCTGATGCTCGGATACGTCAACAAGGAGGCTTTAAATATGACGCTGACGACGGGCTTGGTCACATTTTACAGCCGCAGCAAAAAGCGTCTGTGGCAAAAAGGCGAAACGTCAGGAAACACCTTAAAACTTGTCGATATTATACCGGATTGCGACAACGACACGCTCCTCATACTTGCCGAATCGGCAGGGCCTACTTGCCACACCGGCATGCGTTCCTGTTTCGGCGAAAACAGCAAAAGCGCCGACCTTTCGGTCTTGGCCGATCTTGCCGCGACCATTCGCCAACGCCATGCACATCCCTCCCCCGACAGCTATACGGCCAAGCTGTTCGATTCCGGCATCGCGCGCATTGCCCAGAAAGTGGGAGAAGAAGGCATCGAAACGTCGCTTGCGGCCGTGACCAAAAGCCCGACATTGGCGGCGGAAGCGGCGGACTTAATTTACCATTTGCTGGTGTTGCTGGAGGCTTCAGGCTCCGATTTTTCGGATGTTTTGAAAGTTCTGCACGAACGCGCTACAAAAGCCTCTCAATGAGCATCGATTACGAAAAACTATTCAAGCCTTTCATGGACGAGGCCGCCGACCTCGCCGGACAAGTCGCGCTTGCATATTTCCGCAAGGAAATCCCTGTCGAGGCGAAAGACGATAAATCCCCCGTCACGCAAGCCGACCGCGAAATCGAGCAGAAACTCCGCGCCCTGATTGCCAAGAAATTTCCCGATCACGGCGTCGTCGGCGAAGAATTCGGCGCAAGCGACGAAAACGCGGAATTTGTCTGGGTCATCGATCCCATCGACGGCACGCGCGCCTTCATGACCGGAAGGCCGCAATTCGGCATGATTCTTGGCTTGATGCACGACGGCAAACCCGTCGTCGGCTGCATCGACCAGCCGTTCACGAAAGAACGCTGGTTCGGCATCGACAACGCCTTCGCCACGCACAACGGCAAGCGCATCAAGGTCGCCGCGCCCCGAAAATTGGAAGAGTCGCGCTTGTACGCGGGCGCTCCTCTTGCGTTTTTCGGCGAGAATTTTGACGCTTATGTCGCGTTGTGCCGGACGGCCAAATGGCCTCAGTATAACGGCGACTGTTACGCCTATGGCTTGCTGGCGATGGGGTTCGTCGACGTCGTCGTCGAACAACATCTTAAAATCTACGACGTCGCGGGGGTCGCGCCGATTATCACGGGCGCGGGCGGATATATAGGAGATTGGGACTTTAAGCCGATCGGTTTCGACTTTTCAGGATATGTGGTAGCTTCGTCCGCTAAAGAACTCGCCGCCCAAGCGGTCAACATTTTCAAAGAAGATTATGATTGAAAGCACTCAAAACGACACGTTCAAAAAGCTGTTTAGCCTCACTTCCTCAAAGGGCCTGAAGGAAGAAGGGCTTTTTCTGCTTTCCGGCGAAAAACTGATCCGCGAATTTCTCAAAAATCCGAATTTGAAAATCGCCTACGAAATTCCGGCGCCGCGCCACTCTCCTCTGGTAAAAGAGACAAGTATTCTTGAATTTTCAACCTCCCTGTTCGACCAAATCGATGTTCTCGGCACGCATTTCAATATTCTGGTTCTGGAACAGCCGCCCGTCCCCGCCCTGACGGCGGCGGATATGGCTTCGTATAAACCCAAAGGCATCGAAGTCGTCGCCCCCATCGGCGATCCCGGAAACCTCGGCGCGCTTATCCGCAGTTGCGAGGCTTTTTCCGTGCCCCGCGTCATTTTGTCGCGCGAAGCGGCACATCCTTTCTTGCCCAAATCCGTCAAAGCCTCGGCAGGCAGCGTTTTACGCGTACCCTTGGCGCGCGGGCCTTCGCTTGCGGAGTTTCCTCCTGCCTGCATCGCGCTTGATATGAAAGGAACGCCCGTCGACGATTTTGAATGGCCTCATAACGGGTTGCTGCTGCTTGGCGAAGAAGGCCCGGGATTAAACGCCGCCCAATTTCCCGTCCGCATATGCATCCCGACGTCCGGCGTCGAAAGCCTGAACGTCGTCGTCGCCGCAAGCATCGCCTTGTCGCGAATTCCCAAGCGCCCTTCGTAAGGCCGATTATTTCTTGGGCAGCGCCGCAATTATTTTTTTCTGTTCCAAATCAAGCTGCGCACCTTCCATATTGGCTCCTTTAAAATCAGCATTGGTTATATCCGCGCCCCGCAAATCGGCGTCGCGCATATCGGCATCGCGGAAATTAACCTCCCGAAGGTTGGCTTTGGCCAAACTGGCATGCCGCAGCGAAACGCCGGACAAGTTCGTTTTCATCATGTGCCCTGCCGACAGGACAAGCGCCTGCAACCGCGCGCCTTGAAGGTTGGCGTTCGTCAGCTGGGCTTTCGTAAAATTTGCGCCGCGCAAATCGGCGTTGGTAAAATTGACGTGGCGCAAATCGGATTCACGGAAGTCGCTTCCCTGCAATTGCGATTTCGAAAAATCCAGCTCATAGAGAACCGCGCCTTTGGCGCACATAAGGATCAAGCACTGACCGATAAACCCGCCGCTTCCCCGAAGGTCGTAGCCGGAAACATTAAACTGCTTGCCGATGCCGCCGTTGCTTTCGACCCATTGTTTATGGCCCTGCAAAAGCTGATCCAAAGGCAGATCCAATTCCTTAATCGTATGGCCGACAGGCGCGGCCATTAAAGCACCTTCCAGCTTTTCCTTCGAAACCTGGCTGAGATTGATCGACGTGCCCGTAAGAACGGCGCCGCGCAAAATAACGTTTTCCAGATCGCATTCGGTAAAATCGGCGTTTTCCAAATTCGTGCCGCTGAAATTGGCGTCCTTCAGGCTAGCGTTTTTAACCTTGGCCCCTTTCATCGTCGCGTCGCTGAAATTGCTTCCTACCGCGACCGCGCCCGACATTTTGGCGTTGTTAAGACGCGCGCCACTCAAATTGGCGCCGCCTTTGTCGGCAACCGTCAACTCCTCATGCACTTCCTTTAATTCGCCTTTGCTGTCCGCGCTCGACAGAGAGCCTTCGCGCAAATCGATTCCGACCATATTCGCGCCAATCAGGTTGGCGCCGCGCAATGAAGCACCCCGCAAATCGGCGCTTTTCAGGCTGGCACCCTGAAGATTGGCCTTGCGCAAATCCGAGCAATAAAAAATGGCGCGATCCAGCTTCGTCCCGGAAAAGTTTGTATTGCACAGAAAGGCGCCGGTAAAGTCGGCATCGGATAAATTCCTGTTGGCAAAACTGAGTCCCTCGAGATTATGGTTCGCCAAATGGGCGCGCAGCCCGCCTTTGCGCCCAGCGATGTAATCTTCATGCATTCGTATGACAAGATCCAATTCCGGCTGGGAAAGGGGGCGTTTTTTGTCTTCAAGGGTTTCTTTATCTTCCATTTCCATCAACTTTTTAGAACTTCGGGAACAGCCATTTTTATTGGCTTAAAACCATTGCCTATCGGCGTTGCCTCGGTTTTTCGCACAAGAGCGGTGATTCTACCAATTAAAATCTTAATTTTTTCAGAAGAAACGGCCTGAAAAACCTTCTATTTGCCTTTATCAAATATATGCTATTCCTCAACGCTGTTTGTCGCAGATAAAATCATCTAAAGAGATAGGCTTATGACCAAGACACTTTCCGATATTCGCTCGATTTTTCTCGATTATTTTGTATCTCAAGGACATACCCGCGTTGATTCCAGCCCGTTAGTTCCGCGTAACGATCCTACGCTGATATTCACCAACGCCGGCATGGTGCAATTTAAGAATGTGTTTACGGGTGCGGAAAAACGCCCTTATACGAGGGCCACGACGGCCCAGAAGTCCGTTCGGGCAGGCGGAAAGCATAACGATCTTGAAAACGTCGGTTATACGGCGCGGCATCATACTTTCTTTGAAATGCTGGGTAATTTCTCGTTCGGCGATTATTTCAAGCCCGAAGCCATCGATTTCGCATGGACGCTTGTCACCAAACATTTTGGCCTCAATAAAGACCGTTTGCTAGTGACCGTTTATCACGAAGACGAACAAGCGGCCGCGCTGTGGAAGAAAATTGCCGGATTTCCGGATTCTAAGATTATTCGCATCAAAACCGACGCCAATTTCTGGCGCATGGGCGATGTAGGGCCATGCGGGCCATGTTCCGAAATTTTCATCGATCAGGGCGACAAGCTTCAGGGAGGCCCTCCGGGAAGTCCCGACGAAGACGGCGACAGATTCCTCGAGTTCTGGAATCTCGTCTTTATGCAATTCGAGGAACTTCCCGGCGGCAAGCGCATCAATCTGCCGAAGCCCTCCGTCGATACCGGCATGGGGCTCGAACGCATTGCGGCCATTTTACAGGGCGTAACGTCCAACTATGATATCGATTTGTTCCGCGCTTTGATCGGCGCGCTCGCCGATCTGGTTGAAGTCGATCCTCAAGGCGGGCAGAAACCTTCGTTCCGCGTCATCGCCGACCATTTGCGCGCGGTTTCTTTCCTTATCGCCGACGGCGTGTTGCCAAGCAACGAAGGGCGCGGCTATGTTCTTCGGCGCATCATGCGCCGCGCCATGCGCCACGCGCACATGTTGGGCGCGAAAGAGCCTGTGATTTACCGCCTTGTCCCCGAACTCGCCGCCCAGATGAGAACGGCCTATCCCGAACTGGTTCGCGCTCAGGATTTGATTACGGAAACTCTGAAACTTGAAGAAACTCGCTTTAAATCGATGCTCGACAGAGGCCTTAAACTCCTCGATGATGAGACAAAAAAGATAAGGAATAACGGCCTGTTGCCAGGCGACGTTGCCTTTAAACTTTATGACACTTTCGGCTTCCCGCTCGACATGACGCAAGACGTCCTGCGCAGCCAAGGCAAAAAAGTGGACGTAGCCGGTTTCGACGCCGCCATGGCCAAGCAGAAGGTCGCAGCGCGGGCAGCTTGGGCAGGATCGGGCGATACCAAGACAGCAAAAATCTGGTTCGAATTGCGCGACGAACTGGGCGCGACGGAATTTCTCGGTTACAACACCGAAGAAGCAGAAGGAATAATTACGGCTCTTATTCAAAACGGCGCTCGTGTCAACGAAGCCAAGCCAGGAGCTGAATATCAAATTATTGTTAATCAGACTCCGTTATATGCCGAATCTGGTGGCCAAATGGGCGATTATGGCACCATGAAATCTCCTGCCGGAGCTCTTATCAGAATTACAGACACACAAAAAGAAGCCGATAAGGTTTGGGTGCATACTGCAATTGTCGAAAAGGGTACAATCAAAACAGGCGACGTTGTTTTGATAGAGGTTGATCATGAACGTCGGTTTAATATACGCGCTAACCATTCAGCAACACACTTACTGCATGAGGCTTTACGCAATAAGTTGGGTGACCATGTCGCCCAAAAAGGATCGTTGGTTGGAGAAACCAGATTGCGCCTCGACTTTGCGCAAAACGCCGCCGTTTCTTCCGAAACTTTGGCTGAAATCGAGGCCGAGGTGAACAAACGCATAAGGGCGAATACGGAAATCGAAACGCGCCTGATGTCGCCCGAAGAAGCGATCAAGCACGGCGCGCGCGCCCTCTTCGGCGAAAAATACGGCGAAGAGGTTAGAGTTTTGTTCATGGGCGGCAAGGAACCAAAAGACGCCCAAGGCAAAGAACACTTCTCGGTCGAACTTTGCGGTGGAACGCATGCGCGGCGAACGGGCGATATCGGTTTATTTAAAATCATTTCGGAAAGCGCGGTGTCGGCAGGCATCCGCCGCATCGAAGCCGTTACGGGCGCAGCCGCTTTGGCGTGGCTCGACACGCAAGGCTTAGTACTTAAGGCGGCAGCAGAGGCACTTAAAGCTTCGACGGCTGACGTTCCCGCGCGCATCGCCCAGCTTATGGACGACCGCAAGAAGATGGAGCGCGAAATAGCGGATTTGCGCAAACAGGCCGCGCTGGGCGGCGGCGCTGCCGGCGGATGCGAAGCGCCGAAGTTCATCAACGGCATCAATTTTATCAGCCGTATTCTGACGGACGTTCCCGCCAAAGACCTGAAGCCGATGGCCGACGAATTCAAGGCCAAGATCAAGTCGGGCGTCGTCGCCTTGGCCTCAAGCTTCGAGGGCAAAGTCTCGCTGGTCGTCGCGGTGACGCCGGATTTGACTAGCCGTGTTAGTGCTGTTGATTTAGTGAAGGTAGGCGCCGATCAACTTGGTGGCAAAGGCGGCGGTGGTCGTCCAGACATGGCTCAAGCCGGAGGAACGGATGTTGCGGCCATGCCAAAGGCGATTGAGGCAATCGAGAAGGCGTTATAGAAAATTCCGTGTTATTTCATTATGTTACACAGAGAAAGTATTTTATTACTTTCATGAATGTTGTCCTGTGTGGTATTCTCAATTCCAGAAAAGAATTTCCTAAATTTTCTTGCACGGAGTTTGAAATGGATATCGCGGGTTCTTCTATCACTAAAGCATTTAGAGACGCTGGCCATTCTTTTTGCCAACCGGCCCGTCCTTCCGAAGTTTTCAGCCCTGTTCGTCCATCAATCTACAACAACATGAACTCCCTACAGATGTTTTCTGGAATTAAATCTATCGAAGAAGCACAAAACGAAGCGCTTATTAACGAGCGCAAACTTTTTCAAGATGCGCAGAGACTTTTTGAGGATTACGATTTAACCGACAGTTTAACTTCAAAAACCCTAGATCAGATCGACAGCCTGAAACGTTTTACGAGAACATCTACGCCCCAATGGAAGCTTGATGCGCTTGGATTAAAGTAACAGCAGTCTTACTGAAAAAGGGGTTTGTCCAGCACTTCGGCATATATGCCGCGCGGATGAATCAGGCAGCGTCTTTCGCCTTCGCCTTTTCCGTACCCGTCGAGTTTTAGAAGTTCTCTTTCGGCATTTTTGGCTTGGGCCCTCAAGGCATCCCAAATGCCGCCCTGCAAACGCCTGGCCTTATTTCCGGCGGTTTCAACCGCCAACGTCTTATCCGTATTTTTTTCCATATCTCATCGACCCGAAATGCGTCGTTCAAAACCAAAAAAATCATTAATAAACTTAAAACTTTACGCTCTTGCTCTCGTAACGGCGACTAAAAATTATTTAGTTGTTAGCCTATTCCAAACGCAGCAAGTTTCCATGATGGTGCCCGGCCCCTGATAATGCGAGACGCCTCTTCATTTTCTTTGGCCAATTGATTCAACAAGAAATGGTCTCTAGGCGCGCGGTTGCGCGCGATCATCAAGGCTTTGGTTGTTTCAATGTCGTCGTGTACAGAAGCAAGTAAAAAGTTTTCGGACGCATTATCGAGAGGCTTCCCTTTTTCGTAATCCAGCAGCAAAATTTTTGCTTCGATAAACGAACGAAGTGTGATTCTCGCCAAACAATATCTTTCAATCCAACTTTTGCGCGCGAATGGAGAAGCGGATTTCAAGTCTTCGGCAGAAATTTGTACAGGTATATTTTCCGTTGTCATCATAAAATAATTCCAATGTGAATATTCGTGCGGACTAATTAATATTAAATCATTCCAACTACGTTTCTAAAATTTCACGCTCTTGCTCTCGTAATGGCGGCCCAAGAAGGCGGGCAGCTTGCCGCCCAACTGCGATCCCGGGAAATTGGCCATCTGGTACGAAGCGTCCGTACGGGTGCGCGTGCTCCACAAAGCGTCGGGATTCTGATGATAGAAAATATCCGACGCCGCTTCGGTGCGCGCAAAGTCGAGAATCTGCTTGCGGTGCATAATCTTCCACACGCCCGCCGAGCCCGACGGACGGCGCTCAAAACGGTCGAGATTGCGCCCGCCGAGGAACACGTCCTCGCGGCCAATCGGTTTTTCAATACGAATGTGGGCGTGGAAATAGGATTCAACCAGCGCCGTGTCGCCTTCAAGCTCGACGCGAACGTTGCCGATCAAATGGTGCGAAGAACGGACGCCCTGATAAACGCCCAAGGCCCAATGCACAAAGTCGCCGCCTGTGCCCTGAAAAATGCCGGGGCCAAAATCGATCGTCGCATCATGGTAAAGAACCGAACGCAAAAGATTTTCGTCAAGGCGATCGATGCCGCGCGCGAATTTGGCCAGGACTTCCGCGATTTCGCTTTTATCGACGGCAGCCTGCAGGCGCGGGCTCAGGCGTTCCCCCTTGGTCGACAGCTGAGCCGCCAGACTAGGGCGCGGAAATTTCAGGAGCGACAGCGCCGCCTTCTTGGGGTGAGCCGCCGGTTTTTTTTGTTTAGTCGGCTTTTTCTGCGCGGCGGGTTTTTTAACGGCAGCGCTTTTCATATGAGCAGTCATCAAGCCTCTCTCCTGCTTTTGGTCTTACTTAAGGACGAACTTTTGCATCCGGCAGAAGAACCTAGAGGCAATAATCATCCGGCTTCGTAACGATTAGCACACCTTTTGTCTTTTCGCACGAAAATACAGTAGGTTAGCAAAAAATGC
>CAZQOE010000004.1:0-20234 GCA_964594935.1 uncultured Rhodospirillaceae bacterium
TGAGATGCTGTTTTAAGGGTCTGGAAAACACTTTTTAGAAACAAGAAAAGTGCTGTGAGATCCTCACCATAAATCTTGGGGAAAAGAGTATCCCGCTTTTTCTGTGGCAGCAAGAGATGTGGGCAAAAAAGGCTCTTCGCTCTTCTTCTGGCCGACTCAATAAGCTGCGTTTTTTCACCATCCCCTTGCTTCCAAAATGCTTCCACGAGAAAAAAATGGGCAGATTTTAACGATTTTGACGCCAGAACGCGGCACATAAGTATTTGAAATATAAAACAAAAAATGGTGCTGCCTCAGGAATTACTCTCTCTCGCACCTTCGCCGCGACGCGGCTCAGGGGCTCGCTCGTGGCGCCTGCGCCATAGGTTTTTTGATTATGCGCGCGGCGTGCACGCGTGCCACGCGTCAAGGAATGGCTGGTCGTGAACCTATTTCTCATCGGTTCAATCGTCAGGGCCAGTTGTGCAAAAGCCCCCGAGAGGGGGCTTTTTTGTTAATGGTGCTGCCGATAGGAATTGAACCTACGACCCCGTCCTTACCAAGGACGTGCTCTACCCCTGAGCTACGGCAGCCTAAAGGGCCATGAAAGCCCCGTAAGGCGGGGGTTGTGCCACACTCCCGCGCGGGACGCAAGAACCAGTTAAAAACGGGGCTTTCCGCTCATCGCGGCGTGAAAAAGCGGCGTTTGACGCCGCCCCAAACGCCCGTTGTCTGCAATGCCAAAGCAAGAGCGCAAAGAACCCCGCCGCCAAATCCGACCGCCGCCAAAACGGGCCACCCGATCACGCCCATCCGGTCAACCAACGTCGTCGCCTGATCGAGACAGAAAGCGGGAGTAGAAAAAGCATAATACTCGTCGTCGGGCTTTGTCGCGCATCCGGTAAAAAGCGAAAACTGCGCCCACGCGGCGGCGGCCTGAAACAAAAAGGCAAAAACAAGCGCCGCAATCATCAACAACCGCGCGTGCGGTTTTTTTATAATCGCCGCAACGCCTATGCCCGCCGCGGGGGCGATAAAAGGCATTAGAATATGCAAATACCAGGCGGGCGTATGCCCCATGCCGTCTGTGGCGATCCCCAGCATCAGATGATAAAACAGTCCGGCGGAAAAAACGGCAAACAGCCAGACGGGCAGCCAGACAAAATCGCTTGCGGGTTTCGTTTTAATCCGGAAAAACGCGGCCCAAAACACCCAGAACAGAAAGACGACAAGCAAAGCTCGCGGCGCCAAGGGCATAAAGACGTAAGAACCCGTCCCCGCCCACGAATACGAAAAAATTGTCGCCAACAGGCTGCGCACAAAGGCATAAGCCGAAAAATGCTCGCGCAAACCGGCGATCCATCCGCCTTGCTGCGCAAGATAAATTGAATCGATCCCGCCGCTCAGGTCTCCGTTTAACGCAATCCGCCCGAGGTACCATGCGCCGCCCATCAATAGCGCCGGATAAAACAGGCTGACCAAAGCGATGGGCCGCAAAGGTTGCGCGGACGAACCCTTTTTATCCCGCCACAACCGGAAGAAAAGAAACGCCGCCAAAGCGACGGTGACGGGAAGAAACAAGGCCTTCGTCAAAAGCCCGAGCCCCAAAATAACACCGATAGCAATGGATGTTTTAATGTTTGTTTCGTCGCGTCGCCACAATGCAAGCAAATAGGCCAGAACGCCGACAAGAAAGAGGCACAATGAATCGTTGCCAAGCCGCGCAAACTCTTGAAGAAAGATGGGGAAAATAATCGGATAAAGAAAAAACCCCGTAGTCGCCGCGTCTTTTGCCGCGCCCCTCAGTCCTTTTTCAACGGCAAAAAGGCCGAAAACGACGCCCCCCAAAGCCAAAAGAAAAGAGGCCAAGCGCAAAACAAAAAACTGCGCGACAAATGAAAGCCCGCCCGCGGCCTTCGCAATAAGCGCCATCGCCAAATAATAAAGCGGCGGATGTTGCGCTTGCCAGTTTATTCCCTCGCCGGGGATATAGGGGGTCGGCGCAGGCGCGTCGCGGTAAAAGCGCCGGTATTTTTCAACCAAATCGGACTGCGCAAAAAATTTTGGATAAACCAACCCGCTGTCAAAGGGCCGCTGAACAACCGAGTAAGGCTTCGGCCCCCCATATTCCTCATAAGCGCGGTCAAGGGTGCTTTTGCTCAAAACGGGCAAAGTTCCGGTGTCCGCGATCTGTCGAATACTGGAAAAATGGGCCGCCTCGTCGGCTCCCTCGAAAGGCGGCAAAATCGCCAGATAGCCGATGCCGGCCAGAAACAAAGACACAAGATAAAGCAACAGAGAAATCCGGCGAAGGATCATATCTTTGCCTCGTGTAAACTTTTGAAAAACGGTCAGAGCAAAAGAATCTACGCCGCGATTTTGGCAAACATCTTTTTCCATTCGCTTGGAGGCAGCTTGGCAAACGGGCCGTGCTCCGAGCGCCAGAAAGCGACGATTTTGGGAAAGACGTTGACGTCGCTGCCGCGCGCGCGGGCGATGTGTTTGTCAAGGACAAGCAACCGTATGCCTTCAAGCTTGCCGATGGCGTTACGCCGCTCTTTATCCGTCAGGTGTTCCTGCAAAACGGACGTAAGAAGCAAAGGATCGTCGCTGCCCAGCCGCTTCTTGGCGTCTGTCCGCCGCGCCATCAAAGCGTCTAAAGCGCGGTTTGCGGCGGCCGCAAGGGGACCCGTTTCGTCGGCGCGGGCGACATAAATCGCGCGGACGATGTGATTAAGCTCGGCTTGAGTGATTTCAGGCAGCCAGATCAAAACGCCGCTGCCCATAATGCCGGCGCGTTCAAGAAACAATACCTGTTCGCAAAAAGTACAGGCGGTCACAGGCCCGCCTTCATGGGGGACAACGCGCTGATATTGGACGGAACGAAACCCGCAGAAACGACAGGTAAAATCGTCGCGCGCAAAAACTTTTTCCGTTTCCGATTTTGACGAAGACCCAAGGCCTCCGCTCCCGGCGCCGGAGGACGCTCCGACGCCGAGAGTAAGAGGAAGAAAAGACAAACTCTTTTACCAGTTAACAGTCGCAAAGTGGCTGGTACCGGCATTAAGAGCAAGCGTTCCCGTCTGGGACACCATCCCGATAAGGGTTGGAGCAGCGAGAAACGCGGCGCCGGCGCCCAGCCTGCCCAAAACGGGGCCAAGCGCATTTTGTGCTGGGGCGTCGGCATGCTTCTTGGCTCCGGCGATGCCGGCAACGGTTAAGACCGCGCCGATGCCATAGCAAATCATGCTGACGACCGTCGTAAACGGAACGCCAACCTGAGTCTGGAATTGACCCGTCGCGGTCGACAACTGGGCAAACGCCTCGACAGGCATAACGGCGCCAAACGTCGCGGCGACGACAAGCCCGGTCAAAACGTCACTGATAAGTTCTTGTTTCATCTTCGTATTCATAGCCTCTTCTCCTCTGCAGGGTTAAGTTAACTCGTTAAAAATCAACACCATTTTTATACTCAGATTAAGCCCCGTTTCTTAACGGTAGCTTAATTTCCACGCTTCTTATCCCGTATGATATTCCCGGAAATCTCCTTCTGACAAGCCTTCCTTTAGTTTCAAACAACCTTAAGGTCCCAATAAATTCAGGCCGAACGTATGATCCATAATCGTCAAAAACTCGAAGATATTGATGGCCAAAACGCCGCCAATAATATGCGTAAGCCCTTGTGCTAACGAGGCATTTCCGCTTCCTTCGACGGCCTTCTTAAGGATCAGCCATCCCCGCACGAAGGCAATGACGCCGATGACCTGAACAAACGTAAGCGCGGCTTTAACCGCCAATTGAAATCGCTCAAGATCCGCGGCGTTACCCCCGAAAAGTGCGTTAAAGTTTGTCCAGTTCAGGGAATCGGCGCCCGATGCGCTCGACGCCTTATCATGACCGAAAATCGAAGAAACAATCACATTCATCATGTTTCCGATGGTCATCAAAACCGCGCCGAAGCCCAAATTGGTCAGGATGCTATGCATCGAATAGGCTCTCGGATCGGTTCCGTACTTTGATGCCTTGATCAATCCGTGCACGATCATAAACAAACCTGCAAGAATCGCGGTGACGGAAGCGACGCTCATCAACGGCTGTTTGAAGTTCGTGATGAACTGGGTCATGGCCTCATCAAGCCCCGTTGTAGTCGTGACGTTTCCGGGTGTGCCGCAAGACATTTGATCTTGGAGAGACCCGCTCAACGTCACAGAAGTGCCGTAAATACTGTGCTGAATCACGCCGATGGCGCTGGGAAGCGCAAGCAAACCCATGGCGCCCGCCAAATACATAAGGCCAACGCCGATTTTGTTGTTTTGCGGGGAATCGACGTGCAGCTTAAGATGATAAACGCCTTTAACCGCAGCAAGAACGCCGGCCATATAGGCAATGATCGCAAATACATTGCCAAAAGGCTTGGCGTTGTCGAAAGCGTTGCAAAGAATTTCGCCAAAAGTGGCCGATTGAGCAAACGCGTCCGAACTCAAGAAAAACCAGATTGCCGTTGCCGCGATTGCAAAAGCGAAAGAGAAAAAGCGGCTTGAAAATATTTTTTTAGACAATGGCTTATCTCCGTCTAAAAGTTAACTTTGTCATTCATTTTCAATTGCGTGCAAAGTATCACGCGTACAGCCATTTTGCCAATAAACTTATTAATGAGCCTTTAATTACGGAGCCTTCCAAAACATTTTACGTCGAGAATAACGCCCCGTCGCAGTGCACAAAAAGCCGCAAACACATTCAATTTCATGCCTTTTTCGCCTTTAAATATGATATATTCAATGGCTATGCGCATTTTTAACGATACTTATTTCGAAACATCAGACCGTCCTGTACGGGTGCGCCTTTGCGACCATCCGGACTGCGGACAGGCAGGGGATTACCGCGCGCCCAAAAGCCGCGACCAGCTGACAGAGTACTATTTCTTCTGCCTCGACCACGTTCGCGAATACAACAAGGATTGGAATTTTTTCGAAGGCCTTTCGCCCGAAGAAGTCGAAGCCTATACCCGCGAAGCCACGGTGTGGGAACGCCCGTCTTGGCCCTTGGGGCAAGGATGCGTGTGCGAGAAAAAGCTTCGCGACAAAATCCTGCGCGATATTTTCAATGAATCGCCGAACGAAAAAACCCAAGACATCGACCCCGCTCTCCCGTTCGCCGAGCGCGAAGCCTTGGCTGTTTTGGAACTGACGCCGCCGGTGAATTTTGCCGATATCAAGGTTCAATACCGCACGCTTGTCAAAAAGCATCATCCCGATGTGCGCGGTGCCAAGCAGGAAAGCGAAGAAAAATTCAAGGACATAAGCCTCGCCTTCGCAACGCTGCGGAAAATTTACGCCGGCGATAACCCGTGATTATTTTCCGATTTCGATTTGATAAGGCGTGGCAATTGTTACGGTCGGCGCTTCGTTTCCCGAAACCCATCCGCGAACGCGCACAGCTTCTTCTTCAAGTGCAAGCGCATCAATTCCAAGCTTCTTAAGCGGGCGCAGGTAACGCGCGGCAATGACAACCGTAAAATCAGGATGTTCCGGCGCGCCGAAGGAAAGAAAAACCTTGTTCTTTATGCGCTCGGCTTTCGAAACAACGCCCGAGACAAAGCCAAATTTTCCTGAAAGCGCCGCCGCGTTTTCTGAAGAAATGTCTTCATGTTTGGTCCAAAACCCGCGTTTGGATAATCGCGCCCTGCGCTCCGTCTCCATCCACGCGCCAAGCCGCGCATCGTCCAAGACCGGATAAACGTAAGCTAACCCCTCGCCCAACAAGGCATCCTGAAGCGATGTTGTCTGCCCCTGAATTGTCGCAGTCGCGACAACGCGCCCGTATCGATCCGCAGAGGCGTCTTGTAAAACGAGGATGCGGCCCGACGCAACGGAATCCAGAAACTCCTTGGCTTCCGGCAAAGCCGCTTTAATACCCGCAAGCCGAAACGTCCTGCCATCTTGCAGCATGAGGGTGTCGCCTGAGACGGCTTTCTGCGCCGTTACGACTTCGTCGGCATGGGCCGAGGATAAAAAGAGAGAAAAAAGACAAAAAGCGAGAATGCGCAACAAACGCATGAGGGCTTAATGCCTGAAATGCCGGATGCCCGTAAAGACCATGGCCAATCCGGCTTTGTTCGCCGCTTCGATAACCTCGGCGTCGCGCATGGATCCGCCGGGCTGAATGACGGCGACCGCGCCCGCGTCGATCAGGGCCATCAATCCGTCGGCGAACGGGAAAAAGGCATCCGATGCGGCGACGCAGCCGCGGGTCAAAGGCTCTGCAAGACCCGCCGCTTCGGCGGAGTCTTGAGCTTTACGCGCCGCGATGCGCGCGCTGTCGACGCGGCTCATCTGACCCGCGCCGATGCCGACGGTGGCGCTGTCCTTGGCGTAAACGATAGTATTCGATTTGACGTGCTTGGCGACGGTAAAGGCAAAAAGCATGTCCTTCATTTCCTGTTCCGTCGGCTGCCGCTTGGTCACGCATTTAAGCGCGGCTTTGTCCAGCACGATATTGTCTTTCGTCTGCAGCAGATAACCGCCCGAAACGGCCTTGACCATCATTCCCGCCGCGCGGGGGTCCGGCATCGTGCGGGTCAAAAGCACGCGAAGGTTTTTCTTGGCCGCGATGACTTCTTTGGCGTCGTCGTCCATATCGGGCGCGATGATGACTTCCGAGAAAATCTCGGTAATGGCGGCCGCCGTCGCTTTGTCCAAAGGCCGATTGCACGCGATGATGCCGCCGAAGGCGCTGACGGTGTCGCAGGCAAACGCGCGCTTATAAGCCGTCAAAAGGTCTGGTCCCGTCGCGACGCCGCACGGATTGGCGTGCTTGATGATGGCGATGGCGGGCGTGTCGGTGAATTCGCTGACAAGCTCGAACGCAGCGTCGGTGTCGTTGATGTTGTTGTAGCTCAGCTCTTTGCCCTGAATCTGAATGGCGTTGGAAACGCCGGGATGCGTCGGGTCGGCGACATAAAAAGCGGCGCTCTGATGCGGGTTTTCCCCATAGCGCAGAGCCTGTTGCTTATTGGCGGCCAACGTCAGCGTCGAGGGGAACTCTTCGCCCAGTTGCGACGAAAACCACGCATTGATGACGCTGTCGTAACTTGCCGTATGGGCGAACGCGGCAGCCGCCAGTTTTTTGCGGAACTCAATCGAAACCCCGCCGTTATTCTGCGCCATCTCTGCAAGCACCTCGTCGTATTGCGCGGGGTCGGTGACGACGGCGACGAAGGAATGGTTCTTTGCGGCCGAGCGCACCATGGCGGGCCCGCCGATGTCGATATTTTCGATGCACGTCTCGAAATCCGCGCCTTTGGCGACGGTCTGGCGGAAGGGATACAAATTGACGACGACTAAATCGATGGGCGGAATGTTGTGTTTAACGGCTTCGTCCTGATGCGTTTTCAAGTCGCGGCGCTGAAGGATGCCGCCGTGGATGCGCGGATGAAGGGTTTTAACGCGCCCGTCCATCATCTCGGGAAAACCGGTGTAATCGCCCACCTCGGTGACCTTAATTCCCGCTTTCTTGAGCGCCGCAGCCGAACCGCCGGTGGAAAGAATTTCGATTTTATAATCGGCGAGTTTTCTGGCGAATTCGACAAGGCCGGTTTTGTCGGAAACCGAGATTAAAGCGCGGGCGATTTTTTGGGGTTTGGTCATGGCGGGCTCCAATGGTGAAGGGCGCAAACGAAAATCTACACGGCAAAATAGATCAATGCGAGTCGTTCTTTCTTAACACAAACGGATGCGGCTTTACAGGCCGAAAACCCGCGTCTTTGACACTTCCGGCCGGCGCTGATATACCCTCGCCCGTAACTCACCAGTAGTGCGGAGAAGTCGCCATGAAGCTTATCGCGGGCAACGGAAATCGGCCATTGGCGGAAGCCATTGCCCAATATTTGGGCACCTCTTTGGCGCGGTCGGCGACGCGGCACTTCGCGGACATGGAAATATTTTTTGAGGTTCTTGAAAACGTCCGCGGCGAAGACGTCTTCATCATTCAACCGACGTCTTTCCCCGCCAACGATACGCTCATGGAGCTGCTGATTATGATCGACGCGCTCAAGCGCGCGTCGGCGCGGCGCATCACGGCGGTGATGCCGTACTTCGGCTACGCAAGGCAAGACCGCAAAACGACGTCGCGCTCCCCCATCACGGCCAAGCTGGTCGCCAACATCATCACGACGGCGGGCGCCAACCGCGTTTTGACGATGGACCTTCACGCAGGCCAAATTCAGGGCTTTTTCGACATTCCCGTCGACAATCTTTTCGTCGGCCCCGTCTTCGTGCGCCATGTCAAGGAAACGCTCTCGGTTCACGGCAAGATTCAAGGCGACCTTACGATTGTATCGCCCGACGTCGGCGGCGTGGTTCGTGCGCGCGCGATGGCCAAGAAGCTGGAATGCGGCCTTGCGATCATCGACAAGCGCCGCGAAAAAGCGGGCGAGTCCGAAGTGATGAACATCATCGGCGACGTCAAAGGCCGCGATTGCATCATGTTGGACGACATCGTCGACAGCGCCGGAACGTTATGCAATGCGGCAGGAGCGCTGAAGAAAGCGGGAGCCAAAACGGTGACGGCCTATTGTTCGCACGGCGTTCTGTCGGGCACGGCCATTCAACGGGTCAACGACTCGTCGCTTGAACAGCTTATTATTACGGACTCGATCGAGGCGACGCCCGATATCGTCGCATCGCCCAAGATCAAGCAGATCAGCGTAGCGCCGCTGCTGGCCGAAGCCATCGTCCGCATTAATCAGGAACGGTCGGTTTCCAGCCTGTTCAGCTAAAACCAATCTATTGAAAAACAACGCAAAAAACGGCTCGCCATAAGCCGGAAGTTTAGACTCGCTTTCCGTGTCCAAAATCTGCTATCCCGTGCCCTCGCAAATCGGCACCCCTGGAGGCCGGTTTATAACGTAAATACATCGCCGTTTTTCGGTTGTGTTGTCAGGGGGCAGCTCGGACCGCGCCAAGCCCAAAGCTTCGCGCTTTCTCTCAGCTTTCCTCTCCTTCGCGACCTTCGGCCTACAAGGAGAGAGATTATGGCAGAGATTACCGCAATTCCCGCGACCCCGCGTACCAAATCCACCAAAGGCGCGGTCAGCGTTATCCGCAAACAAGGCCAGGTTCCGGCCGTCATTTACGGCGACAAGCAAGCCCCCGCGCTGATCGCGATCGAAAACAAAATTCTTGTCCGCCAGATGGAAAAAGCGGGCTTCATGACCCGCCTGTTCGACCTCGAAATCGACGGCAAAAAGTTCCGCGTCCTTCCCCGCGACGTGCAATACGATCCCCTGACGGATCGTGCGCTGCACATCGATTTTCTGCGTGTCTCGGCTCACACGCGCGTGCGCGTCGAAGTGCCGGTCAAGTTCCTCAATGCCGAAAAATCGCCGGGCATCAAGCGCGGCGGCACGCTCAACGTCGTGCACCACGCGATCGAAGTCATTTGCGCGCCGGACAAGATTCCGACGCACTTCGACGTCAGCCTCGAAGGCCTTCAGATCAACGACGCCGTTCACTTGAGCGCGCTCACGTTGCCTGAAGATGTCAAGCTAACGACGCGCGAAAAGGACTTCACGATTGCGACCATCGCGGTCCCGTCGGCCATCCGCTCCGAAAACGAAGAAGCGGCGGCCAAAGCGGCAGCGGCAGCAGCGGCTCCCGCGGCTCCGTTGGTGGCAGACGGCACGGCGGCTCCTGCGGCCGGCGCGGCTCCTGCGGCTGGTGCGGCGGCTCCTGCGGCAGGCGCAGCGGCTCCTGCAGCTGGTGCGGCCAAGAAACCCGAAGCCAAAAAGCCCGAAGCCAAGAAGTAAAACGGGCTCCGAGAGTCGGAATTCAGCATTCGGGAAAAATGTGGTATGAAAAACGACCATGTTTTCCGAATGCTGATTCCCTAAAAAGAGCTTCGTGTTTTTATGTCCAATCCCTCGCGCCTCATCATCGGTCTTGGCAATCCGGGCGAAGAATACGTCCGCACAAGGCACAATGTCGGCTTTATGGCCGTGGACAAAATCGCGGCGCGCAAAGGCTGCGCCGTGTGGAAGAAAAAATTCCGCGGCCTTATTACGGGCGGCGAAAATTTTCTTCTCTTAAAGCCCCAGACGTTCATGAACCTGTCGGGCGAGTCGGCGGCGGAAGCCTTGCATTTTTATCAACTCGGGGCGGAAAACGCGGTCGTCTTCCATGACGACATCGATCTTTTGCCGGGCCAGGTCAAAATCAAACAAGGCGGCGGTTCCGGCGGGCACAACGGCCTTAAATCTCTCGATTCCTGCATCGGCCCCGATTACTGGCGCGTGCGCATCGGCATCGGCCGCCCCACGACCGAGCAGGGCGAGGCGGTCAAGGGCGAAGCGGTGACGAATTACGTTCTCAATCCATTTGCCAAAGCCGACAAGACATGGCTTGAAACGCTGCTTGATGCTCTGGCCGATGAAAGTGATTTGTTGTTGGCTGGAAAGATCGCGGACTACGCGGCGAAGTTGCCGAAAACTTGATTACTGCGGTAATTCCTTTTTATGCGCCTCTTTTGCGACGGTTATCCCTGCGGCGATAATAATGATCGATCCCAAAACAAGATTCCAAGTGGGGATTTCGTTCCAAATCAAATAACCCAGAATTCCACCCGAAATAATTTGCGTATAATGAAACTGCGTCACGTTAGTCGATGCGGTGTTGTGAACCGCTCTGACGTAAAGAACCCCGCCGATGATATTAATAACGCCCGCAATGACCAGAGCAATAACCACGCCGCCATCGGGCATAGAAAGGGGGCCCCCTAAAAGGCCCAAAAGGCCGACGCCGCTGCACCCCAGGCCGATCATAAGCGCGGTGCTTTCCGCTGTTTCCGTCTTGGCCGTGTTCCGCATCAAAATAACCGAAACCGCAAAACAGGCGGCGCTGACAAAAGCGGCCGTATACCCTATCCAATCGCCGCCGCCCCCCTTCACGCCGATGGCAAGTAACGCGCCGGCAAAGCCAACGACGACGCAGGCAATTTTTGTGGGCGACAATGTTTCGTGTTTCAGCGCGACCGAAAGCGCCGCCACCATCAAGGGGATTGTAAAAACGACAGCGTAAAACATCGTCAGCGGCAAATGCGATAACGCAATAATGTTGACGTAATTGATAATCGTTCGGGCAACGGTAATCTGCGCCTGATCGCGAAAATTGTGGGGGCGCAACGCCGAAAGGTTGCCTTTAAAGAAAGAATAAGCAACAAGGGCCACGACGCCGGAAAGGCCCAGAAGGACCATGATAAGAAACGGTGAAAGCGCCGCAAGCCCGCCGAACTTGATAGCCGCATCCCCCAGAACCCACAAAAAATAGGCGATAACCGCATACAGCATCGCTTGGCGGTTGGTCATTTTTTCCGTCCCAGCGCTTCCTTGACCTTCGCGACAAACCCTTCGCTTTCGGGGTGCGTCTTATGCTGTTCGGCTTCCGTCGAAAACTCCGCCAGAAGCTCTTTTTGCCGCTTGGTCATGTGCACGGGCGTTTCGACGGCGAACTCGACGTACAAATCGCCGTGGGAAGAACTACGCAAAACCGACATCCCTTTGCGTTTAATGCAGGTGCGATGCCCCGACTGCGTTCCCGCGTCCACCTTGACGTCCATAACGTCTCCGTCGATGGTCGGGACCGAAACCGTTCCGCCAAGCGCTGCCGTGGTCATCGCAATCGGCACGCGGCAGTAAAGGTTGGCGCCGTCGCGCTGAAAAACAGAATGTTGCTGGATGCCTAAAATGACATACAAATCTCCGGAGTGTCCGCCGCGAATACCGGCGGAACCTTCGCCCGCAAGGCGTATGCGCATGCCGTCCTCGACGCCCGCAGGAATCTCGACGGCCAGCGTGCGCTGCTGATGGACGCGTCCTTGCCCGCTGCATTTTTTGCAGGGGTTTTGGATGACGCGGCCTTGACCCTGACAGGTGGGGCAGGTGTGTTCGACGGTAAAAAAGCCTTGCTGCACGCGCACCCGGCCGTGGCCTTTACACATCGCGCATTCGACGGGCGCGGTTCCGGCGGCGGCGCCCGATCCTTTGCACGCGTCGCAAGCGACGGCGTTCTGAATGGTGATGTTCTTCGTGGCTCCCGCGAAAGCCTCCTCAAGCGAGACCTCCATGTCATAACGCAAATCCGCGCCGCGTTGTGCGCCGCTTGCTTTTTGCTGCCGTCGTCCGCCGCCCAGAATTTCGCCGAACATCTCGTCGAAAATGTCTGAAAATCCCGCACCGAAATCGAAATTACCTGCGCCGCCCATGCCCCCCATGCCGCCTTGTTCAAAAGCGGCGTGGCCGAAGCGGTCATAAGCGGCGCGGCGTTGGTCGTCGCGCAGGACGTCGTAAGCTTCGTTGATTTCCTTGAATTTATGTTCGGTGTCGGGTTTGCCGTGATTGCGGTCGGGGTGATATTGCATCGCCAGCTTGCGATAGGCTTTTTTCAGCTCATCGGCCGAAGCCCCGCGCTGGACCCCCAGCAACTCGTAATAGTCTTTTTTAGACATTCCACGCCCCTAAACGTCCAGCTTATATAAGGGGTTGGAAAGCCGAATACAATGGGCGAAAATTAGGGTCTAGACCCTAGGATGGTACAAGCGTTCCCACCATCGCGACGGGCCTAGTCGCAGCCGTATAGACGCCCGTCACGTCGGTCGAAAGCAGGCTCAGATCTCCGGCAACAAGCGACAAAGTACCGTCGTCGTTGGACGCGATACTCGTAATCTTGAACAATGCGGTCGAGTTGGCGACGGCGGCGACATCGCCGTTTGTTTTTCTGGCGCTGACGCTGAACGTGTACGCGCCGTCCGGCGCCGTCGTTCCATCCTCCAGCTTGCCGTCCCACGAAACATAATTGTCGCCCAAGGCCGTGCCGCCCAAAAGCGTCGCAACGGTAATGCCGTCCGAGTTCCTGACGGTGATGGTCGCTTTGGCGGCGGCCTCGTCAAGAGTATACCCGAATTCCGCACCGCCATCCTGAAGGGCGAAGTCCCCGTCTTCGGACGCCGCGCGGACATAATTGCCGATATAGCTGACGCCCGTCGCAAGGCCGTTGGCCGTCGTCGCCTTGGTCAGCGCCTCGATAGCCTGATTGTTGGTGATTTGCGCCTGAACCTGCTGCATCTGAATCAATTCTTGTGTGAACTGGTTGGGATCGGTCGCATTGGTCGGATCCTGATTTTGCAACTGGACGGTAAGAATTTTTAAGTACGTGTTGAAATTAAGGGTCAACGCAGAAGCCTGCGCGGCCGATGAATTGGACGACGAGTTTGCGGCGGCGGAAGCGATGCTGCTAAGGCTGCTGACGGCTTCGATAGACATGATAACGTCTCCTTTATACGCGAATGTTCACGCCGTTCGGCGTGATGTAATACGTTTCGGAAATCGCGCCGATATCGACGATCTCTCCGCCTTCATTTCCTGCAGATATCGTGCCATCTCCCGTGCCGCTGCCTGTGCCGTCGGCGGTTTGTCCGGCATTGTTCTGGCTTTCGCGACCGCTTAACGAGAACTCAAGGCTCCCGGGTTCGGCACGCAGACCTGCATCCTGCAGCGCGCGCTCGAGGCTTCTAGAATCCTTCTGAAGCATCTCTAACGTCTTCGGATTGTCGGCAACGACGGTTCCCTGAACCTTGCCGTCCGCCCCGAAGTCGAGTTTGACCGAAATTTTTCCCATATCGCTGGGCTGAAGTTGCAGCGACATTTGGCTTTCGCCGTTCTTGACGCTGCGATTCATATGTAAAACGACCTGATCGGCGATGGACGGAAGGCCCTTCAATCCCCCGTTTGCCGCGCGGAAGGCCGACAGCGTGCTCGCAAAGCTGTAAACGCCTTTTGCTTGCGCGCCCTCGGCGGTAAAAGCGGCGGAAAGATCGGAGGACCATCCGGAAAGCGAAGCATTTTTGTTTTCGTCCTCAAGCCAATCCGATGCGGAAGAAAAATCGCCGTCAGTCAATCCGCCCGCAAGAGTACTGATAAGCGGATCCGCCGCTTTTTGGGATTCCGTCAAATTCTCGGTTTTTACCGCCGCCGTTTTGATCTTTTCTGTGATGAACGGTTTTGTTTCCACCGTTTTTGCGCCCGTCGTTGGCAAAGCGACAGCAGCTTCAGCCGCTGTTTGCGCAGCAGGAAAGGGGGGCACCGTGCCTTGCGCCGCTTCGGCGGCTTTTTGTGCCGAAGAAGGCGCTTCTTTTTGCGCAATAAAAGCGGGAGTTTTTTCTTTCAAATCGGCCAGAACGGCCTTGATGTCCGTTTCTATTTGCGCAAGGGAAACCCCCGTTTCCTCGGCCGCCGCATCGGCAAAGAGGGCGTCCATCGCCGCCTCGGTCGAGTCGTCGTCGGCCCGTGCCAAAGCGCCGAGAACCTGTTTGGCGTCCGCGGCCGCCGCTTTCAATAAATCCAGAAGAGAATCCGCCGCCGATGAATCCGCGGGCTGAAGGGCCAAAAGCCCGGGGGGCGCAATCTCTTCCGGAATCAAGCCGTTCAAAACCTCGTCCGCAACCGCGCTTTCCAGCCCCGCGTTCGTCCCTTCGCCCGTCGCCGCCTGTTGCAAAGTCTGGACGACAAGCTGCATCAAGGCCAAAAGCTCGCCGATAACGTCGGAATACGATTTTCCTTCGGAAGTCTCCGCAACTTGGGCCGCGCCGGTCAAATCGGTAACGATAGACGAAAGAGAAGACAAAAGCTGATCAGCCTCCGGCGAGGTCAACGCGTCCGCGACGGCGGAAAAACCTTCTTCCGGCGTTTCGGAAAGCATGGAATCAAGAACATCCGCCTGACCCGTTCCCTCTGCCGCTAAAGCCGAAACATCCGCCCTGCCGGAACGCAAAACGGCCAAAGCCTGATGCAGCGTCGACCGAATCTCGGCCAAGGTTTGGCCGATTTGACCGAACAAGGAGGCATTTGATCGATTCTCCTCGGACGTTTCCGAAAGAGGCAAAGGCGCCGTCGGCAACGTCGTCGTTTCGGCGTTTTGAGCCAAAGGCGTATTTGTGGAAGCCTCGGGTTCTGACACAAGGGCCGAAAACAAATCTCCTTCCGGCAAATCATTCACCGCCCCGCCGTTGGCGGATGCCGGAGCGACGCTGGGAAAAGAAGGTTCCCTGAAAAGCAAATCGGAAAGAGGGGCTGTCTGGTCCATGCAATCCTTCGTTTCTAAACGGTCCGGCTGACGGCGACAGGCCGGCAGACGGGACTGTGGTTGCCCAACTCAAGGTGCGCTCTCGCGTGATTTCTATAGGTCTGCCGCGGCATCGTTTCTTTTTTGACCATCGCCATCACGTTCTGAATAAGCTGTTGCGTCGCGCTGACAGCGGCGCGCAGCATGCGGGCGTTGGCGTCAACGGCATCGGCCAGCCGGCGGGCCATTTCTTTGACGGCGCCTTTGGCCTCGTCCGGCAGCTTCTTAAGCACATCCGGATGGGCCGCAAGCGTTTTCATGTTCGACCGGTAATCGACGGTCAACCGTTGCTTGTGTTTCAAAAGGGCGGGGTGTTCCGTCAGTTTTCTTTGGGTAACGAGGGTGATTTCGGTCGTCAGAACCTGCGCCAACTCTTCCATTAACGCCACGGTCGATAAAACCAGATTGGGGGCCCCCCTCAAGGCGCGCGCGATGTTTTTATCTTTGGGAGACATATCTTGCTTCCTTTGCCGCTGTGTCTGTTTTTTCTGTTTGAGCCCAAGGCGCCGCCGCCTCGCCGCGCGTCTTGGCGCTTTCTTGGGCGCGCAGCATTTCGTTTTTGACTTGCGGCGCGATGCCCAGAAGCCCCTTTTGGGCGATCATCTTGCCGTATTCCTGAAGCATAAAAGACCGCATGATCTCTTCGCCATGCCCACCGCCGAAAACGCCGTTCACGGGAACGCTCTCGAACATCGGTTGCAGCAACTGGGCGGCGAACATCGCCTCGAACTCCTGCGCGGCGGCGTCGACGCGGGCGTTGACGCCGGGCCGTATCGACGGCATGGGCAGCATATTCATCGCCGTGACGTCGTTGCCCAAAGGAAGAAGGCTCTCGATCATTTACATGACCTCCAGCTCAGCCTGTAAAGCGCCCGCAGCCTTAATGGATTGCAAAATCTGGATCATATCGCGCGGCCCGATGCCAAGAGCGTTCAGGCTTTGCACCAAATCCTGCAAACTGACCCCGCTTCTCAGCATCGCGAGCTTCTTGCCTTCGCCTTCATCGACGTTCACCTCGGTGCGGGGAACGACCTGCGTCGTTCCGCCTTGCGACAAGGGGGCCGGTTGCGAGACTTGGGGCGTTTCGCTGATCTTGATGGTCAAATTGCCCTGCGCGATGGCGACCGTGTTGATGTGGACGCTCTCGCCCATGACGATGATGCCCGATTGCTCGTCGATGACGACGCGCGCGACTTCGTCGGGAACGACCTTCAGTTGCTCGATTTCCGTCATAAAGCCGACGATGTCCGAGCGCTTGGCTTCCGGCACGGTCAATCTGACGGTTGCGGAATCCGAGGCGGAGGCGAGGGATGATTTTGTATGGCGGTTGATGACGTCGGCGACGCGCTTGGCCGTCGTAAAATCGGGATTGCGTAACGACAGGCGGATCGAACTTAAATCCGAAAGGCGAAACCGGACCTCGCGCTCGACGATGGCGCCCGCCGCGATGCGGCCCGACGTCGGGACACCTTTGGTGATGCTCGTCCCCGTCGCGCCCGAAGCGCTGAATCCCGAAGCGACGGAGCCTTGCGCGACGGCATAAACCTCGCCGTCCGCGCCCTGCAGCGGGGTTACGAGCAAGGTGCCTCCTTGAAGGCTTTTGGCGTCGCCCATGGTGGAAACGACGACGTCGACGCGCGATCCCTGCGCCGAAAACGGAGGCAGCGTGGCCGTGACCATGACGGCGGCGATATTCTTGGTTTTGATGGTCGAAAAATCGCCGCTCGAATTGATGCCGAGCCGCTCCAGCATGCCGATAAGGCTTCGCGCGGTGAAAGGCGCGTTAGTCAAAGAATCGCCGGTGCCGTTCAACCCGACGACAAGCCCGTAGCCGACAAGCATGTTGTCGCGAACGCCCTCGAAGCTGACGACGTCCTTCAGGCGCGATGCGGCGGAAGCTTCATGGAAAGGGCAGAGGATCAGAAGCGCCAGTACTGCGGAAACGAAGGGGAGACAGCGCGAACGCGCTTTCTTCGCAACCGTGTGGTGGGAGAGAGTTTTTGACTTCATGAACATGGCGGCCCCTGATCCTCCAAGGGCACTCCTATGCGAGAGTCGTGCCAACGGAGCGAAGGCGCCAACGGTGCTGTAATTTGTTGTAATGACGTAATTTTTTTCAAGACACCTTGCGCCCTGAACGAACTAGGCTATATTGCCCGCGAGGAACAAATTGCCCAGTAAATTACGAGGGTGCGCGTGATCGAGAAAATAGACGGTTTAGGCAGCGTAAAGACGACGCAGCCCATCAAGCGCGTAGCCAAACCGAATGCGGCGGGCGGTGCCGCGTTCGCCAAACAGCTCGGGGAAAGCGAAGAAACGGGCGCGACCAGCGCCATTTCAAGCACAAGCTCCGTCTCGGGCATCCTCGGCGTTCAGGAAGTGGACGATGCGTTGGCCCAAGCGTCCAAGGGTAAAATGCGCGCCGAAGACATCCTCGACCGGCTGGAAGATTTACGTCTGGAACTGCTTTCCGGCGGCATTTCGCGTGACAAGCTGATGCAATTGACCCGCATCGTCAACTTGCGGCGCGGCCAGATCAAAGACCCGCGTTTGGCCGAAATTCTCGACGCCATCGACCTTCGCGCGCAGGTCGAACTCGCCAAATATTCACCCGATTAATTTTTCGCAGGCCCCGACGACATCGTTCACGCCCAAATCGGCGATGGCCGCGCTTTGCCGCCAGGCGACCTTCGGGCCGGGCGGCTTCGACCAGACGGGGTTTGACTTGCCCGAAAATAAAGCCAGCGTCGGCGCGCCGAGAGCGCCTGCCATATGCAACGGCCCCGTATCGTTCCCGACGACCAGCGCCGCGCGGCGCAAAACGCCCGCCAGCTCGAACAAACTCGTCTTTCCGCATAAATCAAAGACGTTTGTCGTCAACGTTTTAATCGTGCCGACGGCCTCGGCGTCGGCGTCCGTGCCGACGGCGACGCAGACCAGATTTTTGCTGCGCAAATTTTGCGCCAGCGTCGCGAATTTGTGCGCGGGCCAGCGTTTGTGCGGCGCGTTCGGCGAACATCCGGGAATAAGAACGGCATACCGCTCCGGCAACCCGAACTTTTCAATCGGCGCGTCGAACCACGACAAATCCGGCGGGGGCAAAGGCGGCACGTCCGCCGCGCGCAATTGCGCCGCAAGAAAATCCGTAAAATGCATATCCTTGGCCGGAGGCCATGGGCGCGGAAACTTGCACAAAGGCGCGGCGCCCGACCATGCGGGGCCAAAAGGCCCGCCCAGAAGGGCATACAAAATCGTCTGCCTGTTCTTGCCCTGCAAATCGTAAATTCTGTCCGGCGCGAAATCGACGATTTCCTTGCGCAGCCGCGCCCATGCCACGGGCGTCAAAAACGTCGGATGCGTGTCGATGATGACGCGGTTAAACCAGGGCAGCGAACGGGCAAAGGCAGCGAACGGGCCGCGCGTCAAAAGCGCGCTCTCGGCGTCGGGATGCGCCTGCCGGATTTCATGGAATGCCTGAAAACAAAAGACCAAATCCCCCAAGGCGCCGAGGCGGATGACAAGAATATGTTCCTTTTGTGGGGCCACGCCGGAACCCTCTTTTTTGAAGCGAATCGCTATCGGTATTCATACCGCCCTGTTATTATGAGGGCAATTATATAGCAACGCATATAACCCCTCTCCGCCGCGTTTGCGGGGGAGAGGGGCGTTACAGAAGGTTTTGTTTGAACTATAGGATATGGGGTGAGGTGGTAATAAATGCGTGAAATAGTACTGGATACCGAAACAACGGGCCTCGACCCGCTCAAAGGCGACCGGATTGTCGAAATCGGCTGCGTCGAGCTTCGCAACCACCTGACGACGGGAATGGTCTTTCAGGCCTATTTCAACCCCGAGCGCGACATGCCGTCCGAAGCGGCGATGGTTCACGGCCTGACGGACGAATTTTTGGCCGACAAACCCGTTTTTGCGGAAAAGGCCGACGATTTTCTGGCGTTCATCGGCGATGCGCCGCTCGTCATCCATAACGCCGGTTTCGACATGGGCTTCGTGAATGCCGAACTGACGCGCTGCGGCTTCAAGCGCCTGCCGATGGACCGTGCGACCGACACGGTCGCCATGGCGCGCAAAATGTTTCCGGGCGCACCCGCCTCGCTCGACGCGCTCTGCAAACGTTTCGGCGTCGATGCGTCGGGGCGCAAGGTGCACGGCGCGTTGCTCGACGCCCAACTGCTGGCTGAAGTCTATCTCGAGCTGCGCGGCGGCCGCCAGCAGGACCTCGCGATTTCGTCGATCACGACCTCCATTATCGAAGAAATCCAGGCGTGCGCGACCGAACGCCGCACCCCCCGCACGCATGCCGCCAGCGACGAAGAAATCGCGGCGCACGAAGCGTTTTTGGCCCAACTCAAAGGCCCGTTATGGAAACGCGTCTAGCCAAAGAATATCTAAGCCTGCGAAAAGCGACGGAATCCGACGCGGCCGACCTCGCCGCGCTGCACGCCGAAAGTTTCGGCGCCGCGAAATGGAGCCTCGCCCAAATCGCGGGCAGCCTCGCGCTCAAAACGACGCTGTCGCCCATGGCGCGGGAAGGCAAAACGGCGCGTGGATTCATGCTTTGCCAAATCGCGGGCGATCAGGCCGAAATCCTGACGTTTTGCGTTTCGCCGTCGGCGCGGCGCAAGGGCATGGGCACGCTTTTGCTCAACGTGACGATCGAAGCGGCGCGCCAACGGCAGGTAAAACGCATGTTTCTGGAAGTCGGGGCCGACAACAAGGCCGCCGTTGCGCTTTATGAAAACGCGGGTTTCCGCGTGACGGGCAAACGCGCCGGATACTACAAACACGGCGGAACAAACGTCGACGCCGTGACGATGGCCCTCGATTTATAAGGACGAATCACTTGTTGCCGATTCTGGCCTTTTTTAAAAAGCCGTGGTAGCCATAACGGTCATGTCTGTCGCGACCTATCACCTCTATCATCATCCGCTCATCGCCTGCGCGCGTTTTGTGCGTCTGGCGCTGGCGGAAAAAAACGTCTCTTGCGCGCTGGTGGTCGAAAAGCCGTGGGACCCCAGCCCCGCCTTGCGCACGCTCAACCCCTCCGCCGAAGTGCCGGTCTTGGTG
>CAZQOE010000005.1:0-12628 GCA_964594935.1 uncultured Rhodospirillaceae bacterium
GTGATCGGACATTTCCTGCTGGACATCGGCGACGATGCGCTGGCCGATGCGGTTGAGCAAAATGGTGTGGATGTAGACCATCGCGCTGCGCAGCCAGAAGCTGCCGATGATCAATGCGCAGACCCAGCTCATATACGTCAGGCCGCGTTTTTCGACCATGCCGTCAACGACGAGCTGCAACGTGTGCGTAAACACGCCGCGCATGGAGGCGGCGACGGCCATGAAGACCATCGCGCCAATGAACTGTTTTTTATAGGGGCGCAGATAGCGGTCGATAAGACGGCGCAAAAGCGCCCACGAGCTGCGCGTTTTGTCGCCTTGGAGGGCGGTGAGGTTGGAAGAGGTGGTTTGGGTCACGAGTAAAGGTTCTAAAATTGACTTGAGGCTTTTATCATAGTCTGTTGTCCTTATGTTTCGCAAATACAGGTTTTTTCGCTTGCTTTGATGTTGAAGGGTTTTCTGGAATCTTCGGTTAATAAAAGCCCTTTGATTGTAAATGCCGATAACCCCCGTTAAGGATTTAATAACTAACTTATTGAAAGTATTAGATTATTTTACAAACACATTCATTTTTGATATAAAGGGAATATATAGCGTCGCCATCTGGTTGAAACTTTTTTGAGGGGAGGAAAAAATGGATTATACTGCACTTAGCGTATATGGATTTTCCCCTACTCAAAATGAAGCGGCGAATATGAAAGATCTGTCTGCTCAAAGACATCAGTTGGCAATTCAAAAAATAAGACACCCTGGTATTTATCAGGTGGCCTCCGAAATTGCCCGTCGAGAAGTGGACTCCCCGGAAAACGTAGAAAAACGGGGCGAAGAAATTGGCAAGAGTATTTTGGCCGCTATTGCTAGTTTAAAAAACAAGAATGGCTGCAAGATAGCTTAATATTTTGGTTTATTCTTGTTATTTAATAATTCATTTTGAGTGGGATTATTATGTCAAGAAAATCTGTGAAAAGATTTCAACGTCCCCGCTCTCCGTTAGAGCAATTCTTGTTTGAATCAAACAGGGTCTTTAAGGAAAGATACAGACAAAACCCCTCTCCTTCCATATTTGAAGTTCGCGATAAATTAAACGAATATGTAAAAAGCGGCGTTGTTTCAATCGAGGATGGCCGAAAATTATTATATAATACATCGGCTCAAAATACTGTCCTAAATGAAGCGGATAATATTCGCGAGGATGTTGAGCAGAATATTACACACAAGAAGATCAATGAAATAATACGAGATTTAAAAGACATTAAAACGGGGGTTAGTCTTCCCGTTGTTTTCGGCGTCGGCGTAGTTTCCGGCCTTGTTTCTACGCTTATCTTTACCGCTTTCATTGCACCCTATTTAAATTTTCAGGAAAGTTCGCATGAAATTACGGGGGCACAGGAGCACTTTGCTCTGTGCGACAATGGGTCTGCATGTAATTTTAATAACACCTCAATCGAGATCTACTACAAGAATCAAAATTCTAAGAACAAAACGCCTTTTCATCCCAATAAAATTAATCGATCAACGATGTATCGCCCGCAACACATTGGGAATGGTTCTTAATAAGAACTAAATCGCCTTTATCAACGCATGTTTCTTTTTGCCAACGGAGAGGCGCGCCGTGCCGGTGGAATCAAAATCTTTTGCGCTGATTGTTGCTAATGTTGAAGTCACAACGGCGCCATTAAGATATACGGCATTTTGTTCAATCAAACGTTTAGCCTTACCGCGGGATTCTGCAAGGTTAAGCGCCATAACAATATCAACAATCATGGGCTTTGCGTTCGGTTGCAATATATATGTTGGAAGATCGTCGCCCACCCCCCCTTCCTCAAAAACCTTACGTGCTGTTTCAGCTGCAGCTTTGGCTGCCACCTCGCCATGAGCGAGCTTTGTAGCTTCGTCTGCTAATTTCTTTTTGGCTTCATTGATTTCGGCGCCTTTCAATTTTTCGAGTTTTGCAATTTCGTCGAGCGACAAGTCCGTAAAGAGTTTCAGAAAGCGCCCGACGTCGGCATCTTCGGTATTGCGCCAGAATTGCCAGTAATCTTGAGACGTAAGGCGTTCTTTCTTGAGCCATACCGCGCCCGCGGCTGTTTTGCCCATCTTCGCGCCGGAAGCCGTTTGGATAAGCGGCGTCGTAAGACCGAAGAGTTCGAGGTTTTTCATGCGGCGGCCGAGTTCGACGCCATTGACGATGTTGCCCCATTGATCCGCGCCGCCCATTTGCAGCGTGCAGCCAATGCGTTTGTTTAGCTCTACAAAGTCGTAGCCCTGCATAATCATGTAGTTAAATTCAAGGAACGTCAGGGGTTGTTCACGGTCAAGGCGCAATTTGACGGAATCGAACGCCAACATGCGGTTGATTGTGAAGTGCCGCCCGATGTCGCGAAGGAACGGAATGTATTCGAGATGGTCAAGCCAATCGGCGTTGTTGACCATTTGGGCGTCGGTTTTGCCAGTGCCGAAATTCAGGTAATTCGAGAAAATTGTTTTGATGCTGGCAATATTGGCGTTAATTTTTTCGTCGGTCATCATCTGGCGCGTTTCGTCCTTACCGGACGGATCTCCGACTTTCGTCGTGCCGCCGCCCATCAGGACGATCGGCCTGTGCCCCGTCTTCTGGAGCCGGTGGAGCATCATGATGGTGGCCAGATTTCCGACATGGAGGCTGTCCGCCGTCGCGTCGTAGCCGATATAAGCCGTTATCACGCCCTTGGAGGCTTTTTCGTCCAAGGCTTCCATATCGGTGCATTGATTAACGTGGCCGCGTTCGTGCAGGACGCGAAGAAAATCGGATTTAAATTCAGCCATATCTGGAAACCTTTACTTTGTTCGGATAGTGTCTAGGTTTGTCATACTATCCAACCCTATTGAAGACATGAAGCCTAAACTTTATCGCGCCCTTGGCCTAATGAGCGGCACGTCGATTGACGGCGTCGATGCTGCATTAATTGAAACCGACGGGCACGCCCATGTGCGGCCCTTAGGCTTTTTGGGAAAGCCTTATGGCGCGTATTTTCGGGAGAAATTGCGCAAGTTTATGGGCAACTCGCGCGGCGCTTTCGACCCCGCCATCGCGCCTTTCGAGCGCGAATTAACCGAAATGCACGCGGAAATAGCGCTTGCGCTTTTGAAGAAATTGGGCGAGTCCGCCGACCTTATCGGATTTCACGGGCAGACGCTTTACCATCATCCGGAAAAACGCCTGACGATACAGATCGGCGACGGCGCGCTTCTGGCCAAGATGACGGGCATCGACGTGGTCAACGATTTTCGCAGCGCGGATGTTCTGGCGGGCGGAAACGGCGCGCCTCTGGTGCCGCTTTATCATCGCGCTCTTGTCGCCAATACGCCGAAGCCCGTTCTTATCCTGAATATCGGCGGCGTGTCGAACATAACGTGGATTGGCGGCGACGGCGACGATGACATTCTGGCTTTCGACGTCGGACCCGGAAACGCCCTTATCGACGATTGGGTTTTACGGCATACGGGACACCCCTATGACCACAAAGGCATTCTGGCCGCATCGGGCAAGGTCGACGAGGCCGCAGTCAATAAAGTCCTGAACATGGACTTCTTTAATCTCGTTCCGCCAAAATCGCTGGACCGCGATGAATTCGGCAAACAGATGCCGGAAAACCTTAACCCTGCCGACGGCGCCGCCACGTTAACGATGATTACGGCCCGCGCCGTCGCCCGCGCGCTGAATTTTCTGCCTCAAAAACCCAAAACAATTTATGTGGCGGGAGGCGGACGGCATAACGAGACCCTTATGCGCTGGATCGGCGATGTTTCGGGCCTTAACGTTTTGGGCGTGGATAGTTTGGGATGGAGCGGCGACGGGCTTGAGGCCGAGGCTTTCGGCTATTTGGCCGTGCGGTCTGTCCTTGGTCTGCCGTTAAGCTTGCCTAAAACGACGGGCGTTCCCCAGCCCATGACGGGCGGAAAATTAAATAAAGCGTGATTCGAATCGCGATTCTCTATTGCCACCGATTCGATTCTGGGGAATCATTACGGAACTGAAATCATTTATCGGCTTTCATATGATTCAAAATTTTCAAAAGGACGACACCGACATTACCGAAGGCGCGTTGTTCCGTCGCGGCATGGGCGGATCGATGTCCGAAATCGTGGAAGTCATCGAAATAGGCCAAGACCGCATGGGGATTCCGCACGTCCGGTTCAACACGCATCTGATGCGCGGCAATTACGGATCGCAGGATTCGGAAATGCGCACGCTCGCGCTCGACAGCTTCTGCGCACGGTACAAGGAACGCATCACGTTCGACGAAAAGAACGGGGCGCGGCCCTATTCTTCCCAATAAAAGAATTCAAAACGGCGATTTACGATTTATGGGCGCTTAACAAAATCGCTTCGATCGCCTTTGTCACGACCGGCATATCGGCCATGCCGTCGACCGTCTTCAGCATACCCTTCGCCTGATAGTACGGAAGGATGGGTGCGGTCTGTTCGTTGAAGGCCTTGAGGCGGGCTTTCATCGTTTCGGCGTTGTCGTCGGGGCGGCGCGAAAAGTCCTTGCTGCCGCATTTGTCGCAAACGCCTGGCGTCTTGGTCTGCTTGAATTTGTCGTGATAGCCTTCGCCGCATTCGGCGCAGGTGAAGCGCCCCGAAATGCGCTCAATCAAAGCGTTTTCATCGACTTTGAGTTCGACGACGTAATTCAGCCTCTTCTTCTGCTCGTGAAGCATGTTGTCGAGCGCTTCGGCTTGCGGAACCGTGCGGGGAAAACCGTCCAGAATAAATCCGCGGGCGCAGTCGGACTTGGCAATGCGTTCTTTAATGAGCTTGACCATCAAGGCGTCGGGAACAAGCTTGCCCGCGTCCATGATGCTTTTGGCTTCGAGGCCGAGCGGCGTCTTGTTCCTGACGGCGGCACGAAGCATGTCGCCCGTCGAAAGCTGGACCATGCCGAACTTTTCTTCCAGAAACTTTGCTTGCGTTCCTTTGCCTGCGCCGGGGGCGCCGATGAGAATGATGTTCATGTTATCTCCCGCGAAGTTTCGACTTCTTGATGAGGCCTTCGTACTGATGGGCGATCAGATGCGATTGGATGCGCGAAATCGTATCAATTGTCACGCTCACGACGATAAGGATTGACGTGCCGCCCAGATAAAACGGTATTGCACCGCGGCTCATCAAAAATTCCGGCAGCAAGCAGATAGCCACCAGATAAGCCGAACCCAAAACGGTGAGGCGGGTAAGGACAAAGTCGAAATAATCCGCCGTGTTTTTGCCCGGACGGATGCCCGGAACGAAGCCGCCGTATTTTTTGAGGTTGTCCGCCGTTTCGACGGGGTTGAAAACAACCGCCGTATAGAAGAACGCGAAGAACACAATGAGTGCCGCATACAAAACCATAAACAAAGGCTTGCCGTGGCCCAAACTCGCGACGATATCGGCTAGTATGCCGCCTTTTTCCTGAACGCTTGAGAAGCTGGCGAGCGTCAAGGGAAACAGAAGCAGCGAAGAAGCGAAAATCGGCGGAATGACGCCCGACGTGTTGATCTTGAGCGGAAGATGCGAGGCTTCGCCCCCGAACATCTTGTTGCCGACCTGACGCTTCGGATATTGGATAAGAATGCGGCGTTGCGCGCGTTCGCACGCGACGCATACGGCCAAAACGCCAAAAATAAGGCCGAGGATAAGCAAAATAGCCCACGTCGAAAGGGCTCCGGTGCGGCCTAATTCCAAAGTCTGGCCCATCGCCTGAGGCAAGCCTGCGACGATACCGGCATAAATGATAAGCGAGACGCCGTTGCCAATGCCGCGCGCCGTTATCTGTTCGCCCAGCCACATCAGGAAAACGGTTCCGCCCGTCAGCGTGATCATCGTGCTGACGCGGAAGAAGGCGCCGGAAATGATGACGGCGGAGCCTTGCGATCCCATCATGTTCTCGAGACCGACGGCCATGGCGTAAGACTGGACTGCCGCAAAGAAGACCGTGAGATAACGCGAGTACTGGTTGAGCCTGACGTGGCCCGCCTGCCCTTCTTTTTTCAGGGCTTCGAAATACGGCAAAATCGCCGACAATAATTGGACGATGATCGACGCGGTGATGTACGGCATGACGCCGAGCGCGAAGACAGTCATACGCTGCAGAGCGCCGCCGGAAAACATGTTGAACATGTCCATGATGCCGCCCGAGTGCTTGCGGAAAATTTCGGACAACATGGCGGGGTCGATGCCAGGAACAGGGATATACGTTCCAACGCGATAGACGATAAGCGCCAAGACGGTGAACCAGATGCGGCTTTTAAGCTCGGTGGCCTTGGAAAAGGCCGAAAAGTTCAGGTTGGCGGCGAGGGATTCTGCGGCTGAAGGCATGAGATAATTCTAGGGTTCGGGTTCAGTAATGAGGCAATTTATATAGGGGGTAAAGGCGGATAAGACAAGCGGGGCATCCTGATTCCCCTAAGGCGTCAAATCACAGGCTTTTAAAGCCTTTTTCTGGTTTTTCCCAAGCGCATCGACGTTAAAGTCGCGCGTTACCTCATTGAAAAGGCGGTACCAATTGATTTTCGCGTTCAGGCGCAGAAAGACCGAGCCGAGGCCTATCGCCGCCCTGTCCATGCAAACGAACTCGCGCGGCACGGTCACGCCCCCGATTTTGCGCAATTCGGCATGGACTTTGTTGGCGGTTTCGCGGCCATAGAGTCCCGTGTTGGTTTCGTCGATGGGGCGCGTTTTATCCTCCAAGATCGGCGCGTAGATAAACTTCGCCCAGATGTTGAGCGTTTCGACAAGTTTTTTGCTGGGGTTTTTAAAGCCCCAGAGCTTGTAGCCTTCGACGGCTTCATCCTCGCGACCGTCGCGCAAGGCCTCGAAAAGCATGAGCACGCCTTTGACCAGTTCCGGCTTGAACACGCGGACACATCCGAAATCCAGAAGATTGACGCCGTTGTCTTGACGTATCGTATAATTGCCCATGTGCGGGTCGCCGTGGATGACGCCGTAGGCGTAAAACGGCGTGTACCACGCATGAAACATGTTAATCGCGATTTCGTTGCGGTCTTTGAGCGGTTTGCCGTCGGCGGCGGAAACAAACTTTTCACCTTCCAGCCATTCCATTGTTAGCAGGCGGTCGGTCGAAAGCTTTTCGACGGGTTCGGGAACGTAGACGTTTGGGGTGTCGGCGTGCATTAGGCGGTAAAGCCGCATGTGTTTGGCTTCGCGAATGTAGTCCAGTTCTTCATGCAGACGTTCGGCGATTTCTTTCTGGATTTCTTTCGTCGAAACGGCGCGATCGTAATATTCGAATATCTTGAGAATAAACTTAAGTTGATGCAGGTCGGCTTCGACCGTGGATTCCATGTCGGGATATTGAAGTTTGCACGCTAGTTCGCGCCCGTCGCGCGCGACGGCTTTGTGAACCTGCCCCAAAGACGCGGCGGCGCAGGCTTCGTGATCGAATGATTTCAATTTCTGTTCCCAGTCCGGTCCCAGTTCCGCCGTCATGCGCCGCCGGACGAAGGGCCAGCCCATCGACGGGGCATCGGATTGAAGCTGTGCGAACTCGGTCGCGTATTCCTTGGGCACGGCGTCAGGAATGGAAGACAGAATTTGGGCCACCTTCATCAGCGGCCCTTTGAGCCCACCTAATGCAATTCGCAAATGTTCCGCCCGTTTTTTGCGATTCGAAACGCCCAACAGTTTTTGTCCCGCCGTACGCGCACCAAAACCCGCCATGGAGGACGAGACTTTGGCGTAGCGGGAGACGCGTCTGGATAAGGTGGATTTGGTTTCGGCCATTGCGCTTGACTATATCATCGCCGTTATAGCGTTGGTACAGAGTATTTGGACGGCAATGAGACGATCCTTGTTGCATAAGAAGGCGCGGACGGGCCGGACGACAGCGACAAAAATTGGTGCAAATCGGCGATGATGAAATCGACATCGGGGTTTGGCGCGACCAATTTGCCGTTGGTTATGAGTACGGTGGTCATGCCCAGCTTTTTCGCCTGAGCCAGATTTGGCACAGCATCATCGACCATCATGGCCCGTTCCGCGCTGCATCGTTCTTTGCAAAGGACCCTTTCATAGGGCTCGGTTGAATCGCTCTTTCTGAGAAAATCTACGTCTTCGAGAGAATATATCTGTTCGTCGCCGAAGTGGCGGCGAACGCCGACGTGATCCAGAACACGGTACGTCCATTCGCGTCCGCCGTGGGTGAGCATGGCTCGCCGCGGCTTAAAGAAGTCAAAACTTGAGGACAGCCTGTTGTCGACAGGAATAATGGTCGTATCGCAATTCCGATGATAGAGGAGATGAAGCTCTTCAAGATCGACTTTATATTCATCAACAAATATCTGCAGGCTGTATTTGTATTTGAACCAGGATTTCCACGCGAGCCTTACTCCTTCGTCAAGGGGGAGATCGGGAATAAGTTCCCTTGCGGCCTTGGCAAGAGAAAGCGCGTAGTCATCGAGGATTATTTGCGTAATAGGATACGTCACGCCGTCGTTATCAAAAATAACGAGATCAGAATCCGAAGTTGCTTTGGCGAGCGAATGTGTCAGCAAAATATACTCTCAGTATCGTTATTTATAATGGCCAATATAAATAACGTAATTATTGCCGCCGGTAAAGAAGCCTAAATCATCGCCATGCCGCCGTTGATATGCAGCGTTTGGCCGGTGATGTAGTGCGCTTCTTCGCTAGCCAAGAACGCGACGCCGTTGGCGACATCTTGCGGCGCGCCGATTTCTCTCATCGGAATTTCCGCCAGAATTTTGGCTTTTTGCTCGTCCGTCAGAACGGCTGTCATGGCGGAGGCGATGAACCCCGGCGCAATGCAATTGACCGTGATGTTGCGCGAGGCGATTTCCTGCGCCATGGATTTGCTCATCGCGATCATGCCCGCTTTCGACGCCGCATAATTCGCCTGCCCCGCGTTGCCGGTCACGCCGACGATGGAGGCAATGCTGATGATGCGGCCATAGCGGCGCGACATCATTCCCTTCAGCGCCGCGCGGGAAAGACGGAACGCAGCGGTCAAATTGACGTTCATCACGAGATCCCATTCCTCGTCCTTCATGCGCATCGCCAGATTATCGCGAGCCAGACCGGCGTTGTTGACAAGGATGTCTATGCCGCCGCCAAGTTGTTCTTCGGCTTCCTTCAGCATCGTCGAGGGCACGGAGGCATCCGATAAATTTCCGGCGACGACAAAGGAGCCTTCGCCAAGCTCGCCTTTTAAAAACGTAAGGAGGTCCGGATTCAGATCGGCCAGGACAACGCGGGCTCCCTGAGAATGGAGCGTTTTGGCGATGGCGCTGCCTAATCCACCCGAAGCACCCGTGACTAAGGCGTTTTTACCGGAAAGAGAAAACATGAGAGACCTCGTTTTGTTTCAATATTTCGCGAATATCCTTGGTCTTTATAGATAAAAAGGTCAAGTTTCAATAGTTTGACGCGCCGCTTGCCTTTTTACCATCATTAGGGGTAATCGTTAAGAATCATAAGCTTGACGTGCTACAAGCAGAAGTCGATTCCTTGAAGAGACTTCAGGGAAGAAGAATTGTTTAACGGGAGTGTTTCTTGACAAAACCGCCTAAAGCCAAACCGGCCCCTGTAAAGCCGGAAATGGAAAGTATAGCCGGAGAGTGCGAAGTCGAGGCTGCGGACGTCAAAGTCGCTCCCGGCAAGCCGTCGACGCCCCTTTTGGACACCATCCATACGCCCGAAGATTTGCGTAAACTTTCTCCCAACGTCCTGCAACAGCTTGCCAACGAGCTTCGCGCAGAGACCATCGATGCGGTTTCGATTACGGGCGGCCATTTGGGCGCCGGATTGGGGGTCGTCGAGCTGACCGTCGCGCTTCATTACGTTTTCAACACGCCCGAGGACGTTGTTATTTGGGATGTCAGCCATCAAGCCTATCCTCACAAAATTCTGACAGGCCGCCGCGAGCGCATCCGCACCCTGCGTCAAGGCGGGGGACTTTCAGGTTTCACCAAGCGCTGCGAAAGCGAGTACGATCCGTTCGGCGCGGGGCACAGTTCGACGTCGATTTCGGCGGCTTTCGGATTTGCAGTCGGTCGTGATTTCAAGAAAAAGAAGAATAACGTCGTCGCCGTCATCGGCGACGGTTCCATCAGCGCGGGCATGGCGTACGAAGCCTTGAACAACGCGGGCGCTTCGAACTCGCGGCTTATCGTGATTTTGAACGACAACGACATGTCGATTTCCCCGCCCGTCGGCGCGATGAGCTCGTACCTGTCGCGCATCGTATCGTCGAAGGAATATCGCGGCTTGCGTTCGGTCGCGAAGGAATTCGCCAAGCTGTTTCCCCGCCGATTGACCGAAGCGGCCCGCAAGGCCGAGCATTACGCGCGCGGCATGGTGACGGGCGGCACGCTGTTCGAGGAATTCGGTTTTTATTACGTCGGCCCCATCGACGGGCATAATTTGGAGCATCTTGTTCCGGAGAACGTGCGCGACGATCCGCAGGGCGGCCCCGTCCTTATTCATATCGTCACGGAAAAAGGCAAAGGCTACGAGCCCGCCGAAACCGCCGCCGACAAGCTTCACGCCGTGCAACCCCGATTTAATGTCGTCAAGACGGAAGCCGAAAAGGCTTTGGAAAAACCGAAGTCGTCCGCGCCGTCGTATACGAAAGTTTTTGGGGAAACGCTGGTCGCCGAAGCCGAACGCGACAATAAAATTCTTGCCGTCACGGCGGCCATGGCGACAGGAACGGGATTGGACTTATTCGCAAAGAAATTCCCCGACCGGTTTTTTGACGTGGGCATCGCCGAACAGCATGCCGTCACTTTTTCGGCAGGCCTTGCGTGCGAAGGATTTAAGCCGTTTTGCGCAATATATTCGAGCTTTATGCAGCGGGCTTACGACCAGCTTGCGCACGACGTCGTTTTGCAAAAGCTTCCCGTTCGCTTTATCCTTGACCGCGCCGGATTAGTGGGCGGAGACGGGCCGACGCATGCCGGGACGTTCGATCTTTCCTTCCTTTTGTGTTTGCCCAATATCATCGTCATGGCGCCTTCGGACGAAGCCGAATTGACGCATATGGTCGCCACCGCTGCCGCCATAGATGATTTGCCAACCGTCGTGCGCTTTCCGCGCGGCGAAGGTACCGGCGTCAAGCGGCCGGAACGTGGTGAAGTGTTGCCCATCGGCAAAGGGCGTATTGTCAGAAAGGGAAACAAAGTCGCCATCCTTAATCTGGGCGCGCGTTTGACCGAATGCCGCAAGGCGGCGGATATTCTGGACGCACGCGGCGTCAGCACGACCATCGCCGACATGCGCTTTGCCAAACCCATCGATTTCGACTTAGTTTCGCGCCTTGCGGAAGAGCATCAGGCACTTATTACCATTGAGGAGAACGCGGCGGGCGGTTTCGGAAGCCACATTTTGCACCATCTAGCAAACACCGGCGCGCTCGACCGCGGGCTTAAAATCCGCATTATGACGTTGCCTGACGCTTTCCAGGATCACGATACCCCCTATAAACAATACGAGAAGGCCGAACTGAACGCCCGCCATATCGTCGCCAAAGCGCTTGAAGCCATGGGCGCGGACGAAAAGCAGATCGCCGCAGCCATCGCGTAATATCACCCCAGCCAGAAGAGGAAATTCATGACTCTCCTTCGCCGCATTCTCGCCGTCGTCGCCTTGTTAGGATTGCTTTGTCCCCTGCCCGCGCGCGCGGCCTCTTCGCCGCAGACCGTCGTCAAAGAATTTTACGCGCAACTGGTCGCGACTATGAAAGAAGGCGAAGAGCTTGGGTTCGTAGGAAGATTTAAGAAGCTCGAACCCGTCATTATGGCTTCGTACAACATGCCTTTGATGACGCGCATGGCTACGGGATCAGGCTGGGCCACGGCATCCGAAAAGGAACGAGCCGATCTTATCGCCGCGTTTTCAAATTTCAGCATTTCGACCTACGCCAGCCGGTTTGCGGCCTATGACGGCGAAGAATTCGCCGTGATCGGGCAAGCGCCTTCTGGAAAGGACATTATCGTCGAAACCCGCCTGACCCCTAAAACAGGCGATGCCGTGACGCTGAACTACCTGATGCGTTTGGACGAAAAAGGGAACTATCGTATCGTCGACGTTTACATGAACGGCACGATCAGCGAACTGGCGACCCGACGCAGCGAGTTTTCGTCCATTGTGCGGCGCGAAGGCATTCCGGCCCTTATCAATTCGCTTGAGGCAAAGGCGAAGCAGATGGGGAAGTTGTAGAAAGCATCGCTGTTTTTTCGGTACATTTTGCCGACAAAAACTCGAATTTTCTCTGGCGTCAATTATTAATAATTTATTAACATTACCCTGCTAGAGTATGAGCGTCTTATGCGCTGCGTGTTTTCTTTTTTCGTTGCATTATTTCTCTTTTTTGTCTTTTCGACTAGTGCAGCACTAGCCTTATGTGATCCCAAAACATCCGTCTGTTTTAATGCTACGACTCCGCAGGAATGCGGTTCAAGTCAATTTGGCACCTCATTAATTGATAAAGACGGGAAGAACATTATTGCCTGCCTCAGGCACAATACAGATAGCACCAAGTTTGTCTGGAAGGCTTTTACTGCGCAAAATTCAACAACAACCCCGGCAATCACAACGCCAGGAACATCGGGGCCTTATTGTCCTTCC